>JBFWMP010000097.1:0-10726 GCA_050251575.1 Clostridia bacterium | reverse complement strand
AAAATATAGCAACAAAAAAGTCCCTGCTGAGCAGGGACTTTAAATAATGTATTAAAATATGTGTTCTATATTATTCAATTTCCATTTCAATAATAGTATCATTGTCTATTGTGAAAATGCCTTCTTGATTTCTGCGAAGATCTGAAACTTCCATATCATCTTCTCCATCTATTTCTATTTCTACATCTTCATCAATATCATAAGTAAATTTCTCACCATCGATGGTGATTCTAAGCTCGGATCCATTATCTAAAACAGCATCTATCTTTCCTTCAAGTTCAAATTCATCGTCGTAGTCCTCAGCGTCAATCCTATAAACCAGATTATTTCTAGTTCTTAGCTCAACTTTCATACCTCTTTCGAGATCACTGAATTCTTCTTCACGGCCATCTACATAAACTGTAAATACGCCGGCATAGAAATACTTTTTAACGCCATCATTCACTTTAACTTTTATAGCACTTGAGCCTATTTCCAGCGCTATTCCTTCAACCTCATTCGAACGGCTTATAATTTCTATTTCTGTGACAACGTCATCAACTAATTTAACCTCGACAGTATCTCCTTTAATGATATCATCTAATTCATATTCATCGTTATCCATTGTTACTTCTGCGTCTTCGGACAAATCATATTCTACATCATCAATTTCAATATGATAGCTTCCACTCAAATCGATATCTGTAACAGCGCCTTCAATATCTTCTATATCCTGTTCTTCTCTGTCTCTTTCAACATATATTTTTCTAACTCTGTTTCTGTCGTCTACAACAACAGAAACTTCATCATCAACCTCTACCTCATCAAAACTACCCTTTTCATCGTCAAAGTATACTTCAACCCGGTCAATAACTTCAAATGCTACTCTCATTGTCTTAACTTCTATTTCAATACTTTCATCATCAATATCAATAACCGTACCGGAGAATCTTGAGATTATTTTTTCTTCATCTTCATCTACTACTTCAATATATATAACTTCGTCATCTTCAATCTGCAATACTACAGTAGAACCTATTTCTATATCTTCAAAATCTATTCTTCCATCTTGATCATAGACAATAACATCATCTTCTACTTCAAATGTTTTCAACTGTCCATCTATTCTTAGAGTAATCTCTTCATCTCTAACCTTATATACTTCTCCCGTTACTTCATCTTCATCTATATCACTGTCTACCTTACCATCTACTCGGTCGAATAATACTGCCATTTCAGCTCTCGTCAGTGTACCCATTGGATTGAACTTCTTGGCATTATCACCTTTCATGATACCTAAATCGTTTATCAAATAAACATATCCAATTGAACCTACTGGAACAGCAGCTTCATCAACAAAAGGAAGATCACTATCCATATTATCTTCTGCTTCTTCTTCGTAACCAAGAGCTCTGATTACATACTTAGCAACTTCATGCCTTTTGGCTGATTCTTGCGGATTGAAATACATCATATCCACCTCATCAAGAATCCCTTTTTCATAAGCTATAGAAACATAGCCTTTCGCCCAATCAGCAACATTTTTTCCTTTATATTTCTTAGGAAGCTCCTTAGTACTTTTTGCTTCATCTTCCCATCCCATAACTCTTAATGACATGATTACTGCTTCGATTTTTGTAACGGCATTTTTCGGAGCAAACACACCATTTCCATAGCCCTGGATGAGCCCTTTTAAGTTCATCTTTTCAATAGCGTCTTTTGCCCATGAAAAATCATCTAAATCACCAAATATTTTCTTTTCAATTCCCGGTGGAAGCTTAAATCCCTTCTTTGCCCACCCTGTTTGTTTCTGTGCACTAGAATCTGCAAAAGCAGTAGTTACACTTAGCGATAATACAAATGTCAAAATTAAGATTGTTGAAATGATCCTTTTCAATTTAATTACCTCCTTAGATTGTTTTAATATATTTATTCGTATACTTATTTAATTATTTGGGGTTATTTAACAAGTAATATGATTGTAATCCCCTTATCATATTACTGTAATAAAACAAGGTTAAAGATATTCCTTGCATGGGCTGAAGATAAAATCGGAAAAAATGTGATTGAAGGCTATCCCGATGGAACATTAAAGTTGAACAATTAATAGGTGCGTCCCAATGGCTGCACTTTCATGATTTCAGTTGACAACTAAGGAAAATTTTGTTATGTTTGAATAGAACAAACTTTCGCATTCCAAATTGACATCAAGGAGGACATAATCATGATTGCTAAAATTACTAGCTGTGGCCTGATGGGCGTAGACGGATTCATTGTAGATGTTGAAGTAGACATATCTAGCGGTTTTCCTCAGTTTGAAATTGTTGGACTTCCAGATACATCAGTACGTGAGTCCAAAGAAAGAGTCCGTTCAGCTATCAAAAATTGTAATCTTAAATTTCCTACCAAGCGTATTACTGTAAATTTGGCTCCTGCTCATATAAAAAAAGAAGGTGCTTGCTTTGACCTCCCAATATCCATTGCAATTCTCTTTGCATCGGAACAAATAAAAATAGATAATATCAAAAAATATATGTTTATCGGAGAATTATCATTAAGTGGCGAGCTGAGACCCGTTAACGGGATTCTTCCCATTGCCATTGCAGCCTACAAAAATGGCATTGAAAAGATTATCGTTCCTACACAGAATGCTTATGAAGCTGCAGTAGTAAGAGGGCTAGAAGTATATCCAGCCAACAACCTTTATGAAATTGTACTGCATCTCATTGGTGAAAAAGCATTGGAACAATTTACAGTTAATATAGATAACCTATACACCAGCAACAATTATTATGATATTGACTTTTCTGATGTTAAGGGCCAGCAAAATGTAAAAAGAGCTTTAGAGGTAGCTGCAGCCGGTGGACATAATTGCCTTATGATAGGTCCTCCCGGCTCGGGCAAAACCATGATTGCCAAACGCTTGCCTACAATCCTTCCAAATATGAGCTTTGAGGAATCTCTTGAAGTAACGAAGATCCATAGTATCGCCGGTCTCGTACCACAAAATACACCACTCATCGCAGCAAGACCTTTCCGGAATCCCCATCACACTGTCTCAAATGCCAGCCTGGTAGGTGGCGGCAAAATCCCAAAACCCGGTGAAATAAGCCTTGCACATTATGGTGTTCTTTTTTTGGATGAGCTTCCTGAATTTAAAAAAGATGTATTGGAAGTTATGCGTCAACCGCTAGAAGATGGACAAGTCACAATTGCAAGAGTCAATGCCACCTTAACCTATCCATGTGAATGTATGCTCATTGCTTCTATGAATCCCTGCAAGTGCGGCTTTTACGGCGATAAATCTAAAGAATGTACTTGTACTCCCCTGCAAATCCAACAGTACTTAGGGAAAATAAGCGGTCCACTGCTGGATCGTTTAGATATCCATATAGAAGTAGCCCCGGTAAAATATAAAAGCTTAGAATCAGAAGATATTACTGAAAGCTCTGCCGATATTAAGAAAAGAGTAGATCATGCCCGAGAAATTCAATTGCAAAGATATAAAGAATGCAGAATCTTTTCTAATGCACAGCTGCAGCCGGCACAAATCAGTCATTATTGCAAACTTGGCAAAGAACAAAAAAATCTGTTGAAAACAGCCTTTGATCGCCTTGGATTGAGTGCAAGAGCATATAACAGAATACTAAAGGTTGCAAGGACAATTGCAGACTTGGATGAAAGTGACAAAATTGATAGCATTCATCTTGCTGAAGCCATACAATACCGAAGCCTGGATAGGAAGTTTTGGAGATGATGGCATACAAAAATTTTTACGGTAAATACTATTTACGGAGAATGGTTTAGAACCGTTCGAGAGTATTGAAAAAGTCCTTATTGTGTCATTCTGAATGAAACGAAGTGAAATGAAGAATCTTAAAAGTTGCTTGAGTGCTAAGATCCTTCACTTACGTTCAGGATGACATCTCGAATTTCTTTTACTTAATTATACTTTATCAGTGGTTTTAAACTGTTCCCTATAAATCTGGAATACAATGTGAAATTTCGGCAGGAGGGATACTGTGACTAATCAGCCTTTTGGTCAAAATGGTATTACCATCACTCCAGAAAACTTTAAACATGGTGATATGGTTCGAATTACTTATGATGGCCAATTGAACAAAATGGGCGCAGACAAGATTTGGATGTTTAATACATTCAATAATGAATGGAAGACCGCGTTAGAAGATGAAATGAAGAAGAATGAGCAGGGAAAATTTGAAATAAATCTACCTCTTGATAAAAAAGGCTATTTGCAGATTGCTTTTCGTGACGGCACTAATCATTGGGACAGCAATAATGGGAATAATTATAGTATAGAAATAAAATAGCAGCAAATGAAGGATAGAAATTACACATAGGATGTGAATACTTTGGATCGAGCATCTATAGAATCTGAAATAATCAGAAGCGTAGGATACGACATCAATACACGCTTAATGGAAGTTGAACTGAACTCCGGAAATATATTTCAATATAAGGATGTACCGGACCTCGTTTACCAAGGACTATTATATTCCCCAACTAAGGACAGTTATTATCAGACAATGTTTGAAGATGGCACTTACCATCGAACGAGTATAAGATAATTCAAGTCTTAGCATCGAATAACTTGAGGTACTTTGAGTAAAGGCAGAGACAAACAAGTCCCTGCCTTTGCTTGTTTTTATTGAAATGCTTTATCGATTATCATGATATAACTTTGTACTGCTTGATTATCACTCGGCGCACCTTGATGCCAAGGCTTTTGCACATCAACCGAATCGACAAAATATTTTGCCTTAATAATAAACTCAGGTCGATATTCGAAATGAAGAATATCAAAATGCCCCCACTTTCCGCCCCAAATAAACCCATTCTTCTCAAAAACCTGTACAAGCTCGGACGAATAAGAAGCCAGTCTCTTATCACCCTGCTCCCGTGTAGCCCACTTCCAATAATCACACTTGTCTCTTGCCAGGTCAATGGCTATTCCAAATGAATGAGGGCTTAACTGATTCGTTCCGGCAATCATACGATAATTAAAGGTACCGCTCATAGGATATACGAAAGCAGCAATCTTCGCATCTGTCTTCATTATTGAATTCAGTTCTTTCATGACAGTCTGCAAAGAGGCTGCAGCCTGATTGTTTTTATTAAACTGGGAGCTTCCGGCTGCCAGTCCTACATTCACTAAATTTTTCTGTATCTGCTCCTTTGTGGAGCCATAGACTTCCTTAAGCAATGGATATATCCTGGCACGTCCCGGATCAAAATCAGTAGGCATAAGACTATTAATGCTATTCAAAGGATAAGCTTGCTCCAGCATATCCTGCAAATCAGGATTAGCTAGTTTCTGCGCATGACTTTTGGCTTTCCTGTCATCATATAATATCCTTCTTTCCGATTTCATAATAATATATATATTTTCATCTGCATTTTTCTCCACACCTATAATATATTCAGGATATGCCATCATCAAAGATAATATATCACGCTTTATGCTTCCCTCTTCATTTATTATCTGTATGGCTGAAGGTGCAGCATTCAGTGTATAGCTCTTATCAAAATACATCGCAGCCATTAACAAACACAAAAATATCACATAGCTGACTTTCTCTCTCACCATATTTTCTCCTCTCATATCAAATGCTGTTACTTTTATATATGCGAAAATATGGTGATTCATCACAAATTATATCGGAACATGACATGAGGACAGGGAACATGACATGAGGACAGGGCGAGACCACTGAAAAGGTCCGTATTCTGTCATTTTGAATGAAACAAAGTGAAATGAAGAATCTTAAAAGTTGCTTAAGTGCTAAGATCCTTCACTTACGTTCAGGATGACATCTCGAGTTTCTTCTGTTACTTGCTGATGCTAATTTCTACATTTCTGGGTAGCGCAAGCTCGCATGCTACCTCTATCCCTTTTATAATTGCTGCCGGTACAGGACACGCAGCGTGCTTGCAATGCTTATTAGCTGCCTGATACACCTGACCGTCTCCAACTTTAGCAAAGCACTCATTAAATCCGTCTAATTCCTTTAATTCCTCTGCCATCTTCTGAATATACGGACAATCAGATTGAATGTGCAGTTCTACATTTTGCATATCTTCTGACTCTATATTAATAATACTATTAAGTCCGCAAACTCCTGGATTTACTTTTACCTCTACCATATCGATCCTCCTTTAATACTTATAATAATTATATACCACTCAAATATTCTTTGCTATCATCATCTATAAACATTATTTATTTTGTATTATGCAAAAACTTAAGAATTGTATTTAATTTGAAACTTCTACTTCTAGTGGTACATCAATAATCTCTTTCCACTTTTGCTCTAGGATTGTTTTTATATTACTGCTTCCTTTAGATATAACCACAATTTCCGATGTGTCTCTAGATAATTTGGATTGCCTGATCTCCACTTCATTCTCCACGCAATCTAAGTGATATAAACTCTCCTCCAAATGTACAAACCCTTTAATTCTATAAGTATCTTCAGCTATCGCTCTTGAATAATCAAGAACTTGCTTTTTAGTAATTTTCTTGTCTGTCTTCAATATAAATATCTCCGGTCTGTTAGTCGGACAATTGTTGCTTGTTTTCGGTCCGGGGAAACGGAAGCTGCTGAAATCTGTGTCCAATATATCTTGCTCCAATTTGCAATAGCTTGTTTTAATAATACCTGCCATTGGATTAACTTCTTGTATCTTTTGAACTATCTCATCCACTTGCTGTTGAGGAACTAAATCAATCTTATTAATAATAATCAGATTGCTGTAGTTTATTTGTCTTTGAAATGTATTTAAAGATTTATACAGCTTTGAAAAATTTTTAGCATCTACTACGCCCATTGAACCTTTAAATTCAAATGCTTCATTAGTAATCCTTTGTACTTGATTTAAAATACTTTCCATATTAGAAGGATCTGATAATCCTGACGCTTCAACAAATAAGTAGTCTATCGGCAGTTTGGAAAAAGCTACTACCTTTTCAATAAAAGAACCTTCAAGACAAGAACAGAAAATAGATCCATTATTAATTTCAATCAACTCAAGTCCGTCCCTCTTTATAACAGCTCCATCCACACCTAACTTGCCAAATTCATTGACAATGATGCCTGCCTTTTTATCTGACAGCATCTCTAATAAATTCTGCAGCAGCGTAGTTTTTCCTGCCCCTAAAAAACCCGTTAATAAATATAGCTTTATCTTATCTTTCTTCATATTTTCCTCCCATAATTATTTTTCTATTCTTAGCTATATCATACTACGTTCCTCTAAATACTTATGGGAATAATTTAAGATTTCTTGCAATATTTAGCCGTATTATTTCAAAAAAGAATACCTCTTTTCACGCAAGTGGGGACATTTCTTAATTAACGTACTTTTTATTTAATTTTTATTTCTCTCGCTGCTTTTCATCATGAGATAAAATAACCAAGTTCTAAAATTCCCGTTTTTTGTGACCTAATGCTGATGGAAGCATATTATGAATTAGGAAAACAAAAAAATTAGCAGGGAGATGAAATAGATGTCAACGAAAAGCAAAACAAAAGTACGTATAAAATACAATAGTAAAACAGATTCATTAGAATCAAATAGTACCATAGATTATATTGATAAAATGTCAGAATTTTGCAACATCAATCCTTCAAATCCAAATACCATTCCAAAATTTATGGATGAGCTACCTAAGCCTCCTGTTCTTCGTCCTTGGTGCTCAACACCATCCGAAACCCACTATAGCGTAGAAATGAGACGAGCTCTACACAGATTCCATAAATTCTTTCCTTTTACAAATATATGGGGCTATGAAGGAACATATCCCGGTCCTACTATTGAAACTACGCGGGATCAAAAAGTTATGATAAAATGGGTGAATAATCTGCCTCAAAAACACTTTCTGCCAATTGACCGCACTCTACATAGCACTGCTGATACCCCCGAAGTACGAACTGTTGTCCATCTTCATGGCGCAAATGTGAACTCTGACAGTGATGGTCACCCTGACGCATGGTTTACGAAAAATTATGAAAAAACAGGTCATGCTTTTTCAAGAGAAGTATATGAGTATACAAATCATCAGCAAGCCACAACCCTTTGGTATCATGATCATGCAGTAGGGATTACCAGGCTGAATGTATATGCAGGACTGGCAGGCTTTTATATTATACGAGATACGCTTGAGCCTCGATTGGAGCTTCCATGCGGTGAATATGAAATGCCATTGCTAATCCAGGATAAATCCTTCAATGAAGATGGGTCGTTATTTTATCCTGACAAACCTCCTTTCCCCGTACTTGTATCTCCATCTGTAGTGCCGGCTTTTATAGGAAATACAATTGTTGTAAATGGTAAGGTATGGCCTTACTTAAACATTGAACCAAGAAAATACCGCTTTAGGCTTTTAAATGCTTCCAATACCAGGACATATACATTAAGTCTGTCAAATGGTCATCCATTTTACCAAATAGGATCTGACGGAGGACTCTTAAGTAATCCGGTTAAAATAGAGACGCTTACAATAGCACCGTCAGAACGTGCTGATCTTATAATAGACTTTTCAGAGTTTAGCGGTGAATATATTACCCTTGTAAACAACGATACTGATCCAAATACAAGTATAATCATGCAGTTTAGGGTAATCCTACCGCAAAAAGAAAAAGATACGAGTAAAATACCTGAAACCTTATATCCGGTAATGCCAATAGAAGAGAATCTGGCAAGCTGCTTTAGAAATATAACACTCGATGCGACAACAGACAAGTATAGACGTCCCCTTCTCTTATTAGATAACCACATGTGGCATGATCCCGCCACGGAGATGCCGGAATTAGATACTATAGAAGTATGGAATCTAGTGAATCTAACAAACTTTGCACATCCAATACACATCCATCTTGTACAGTTCCAAATTCTTGACCGGCGCCCATTTGATGTAGAGCGATATAGAGAAACAAGAGAAATCATATATACTGGAGCTCCCATTGAGCCAGATGAAAATGAAAAGGGTTGGAAAGATACTGTTAGAGTTAATGCTGGGCAGGTTACTAGAATTATTGCTCATTTTAAGGACTTTATAGGTAGCTTTGTTTATCATTGTCATATCTTAGAACATGAAGACCATGATATGATGCGACCATTAAAAGTTATTACAAAATATAACTCATAACTTAAAATTGAAACGGACAAAGAGATTATTTCAATTCTTTGTCCGTTTATTTACACTGCAAATGATTCTATCCTCACATTTGATTCATAAAGCAAGTCTACAAATGCATTGTCAACTTTTATGATAGGCTTATATACGCACGTAGGGTTGATAAAAACTATTTCACCATACTCGCCGGTATTCAATTGAACAATCTCACCGACATAATACTTTGCCATGTTTTTTAGAAACAAAAATAATAGTTCAGGTTCCAGTTTATTGAAAGCCATCCGCTCCAACTCCTCAAATACTTCAAAAGGAAACCTTTTCTTCTTATAAACCTTATCCGAAGTCATAGCATCAAAAACATCCGCAATACCTACAATTTTTGCATACTGGTGTATTTGCGGTCCTTTGGCACGCAAAGGATAACCGGATCCATCCAGCCGTTCATGATGCATCAGTACTCCCATCTTGATATTATTATTGACATTATTCAAAGCTTCTACAGCCCTATATCCCATGACAGAATGATCTTTAACTGTTTCATATTCTTCATCGGTTAATCCAGCAGGTTTATTTAATATCTCAAGTGGTATTTTTGCCTTGCCTAAATCATGCAACAATCCTGCCATAGTTAAATCTTTAATTTCTTGTTCATTCATATTTAACCATTTACCCATCATTGAACACAGTAATGCAACATTTATACTATGGGTATAGGTATAATCATCAGATCCTCTAAATGAATTAAGGGCTCTGACGATATCTAAATTATAGCTGAATTCTTTCAGAAGATTCTCAGATGTACCGGCCACCTTCTTCATATCCACCGACTTACCTTTAGATAAATCTGAAAGAACATCCTGTACAGACTCTTTGCTATGGGAATATGCTTGTTTGCAAGTCTCACTTAATTCCTTCTTCAAAGAATTTCCCTTATTAGTTTCTTGCTGCATCCTATCAAATTCTTGCTGGGTAATACCATCAACATAATCATCTAAAACCCATATAGAAGTAATCCCTAGTTCATCAATCTTATCCAGACAACTCTGGTTTAACTTCAGATCTTTGGGTATTAACAGAACATCCGAAGTATTATATACATCTTGAGCTAAAATCATCCCTGATTTTACATCTTTTGTACTTGCTAAAACTTTTCTAGAACTCATTTTGATAACCCCTTTGCGTTATGACTTGAAACCTTTACCATATGCTGGCTGTGTTCAATCCATGCTAGAACAGGAATATACCAGTTTTCACTAAGTCAATTAGCTAGAAACCATAGATGCCTTGTTTTGATTTGAAAAATGAGGTGCTCAAGGGCACCTCACCATACTACACAAAATTAGGAGTTATCTTAGCACAAGAGTGCTATCTCCTTTTTTTTGACAAGATCTATCACAATTATACAAAGTTTTGCATTAAAAGACAATACTTTTTATATCTATATCCCAATTAAATATAAAATCCCTTAATTGCAAAACTAAATTCCACCCCTACCATATCCAATGGTGGAATTTAGTTTTGCAAACAATAAGGTGGAATTTACTAATACAAAATAATTGAGTATTTTAATATTGGATCAATCACAGGCAT
>JBFWMP010000096.1:0-10867 GCA_050251575.1 Clostridia bacterium | reverse complement strand
GAGTTTAACACTGTAGTTATGGATGAGTAAAAATTATTTTATTTGATATATATGATAACTAATGTTATAATAAGATAATTACAAATATATGAAGTACTTGCTTCTCGTTTTCAATATTAGTTCTGTTTAGAGCATGACTAAAATTTGATAATACTTGGTTGAAACGAAGAGTGGATTGCTTAGTCTATCCGCTCTTTAATTTTTATTGCACTACTATAAAAATAGCATGAATACATTTTATTCTAGAAAAGACAACTGCGAGTAAGTGACGATAAAGTTAGAAGTCTGTAGATGTAGTTAATGGTGTATGAGTGGTTGGAAAACATAGCAGAGAAGAAGGTGATATATTATGATAGACCCACCAATAAACGAATTGTTGGGAAAAGCAGGTGATAGGTTTACACTTTGTATTTTCACTGCTAAAAGAGCAAGACAATTGCTAGATGGAGCCAAGAATCTTGCTGATTCTGATTCGGGAAAGCCGGTTACAGTTGCCATTAATGAAATTAATAAAGGTAAGATAACTTTCAAAAAGGTGAAAAGCCGTATTAAACGATAAACAGAGTTTTTAGCTTTAGAGGGAGTTTTGCTTATGCCTGGAAGGTATATCCCTCAGGATACAGCTAGTGGCGGTTAGTCATCGGATAGAACAGATAGGCTAAATTTTATCAACAGGATTTGTATAAGAATATTAATGGAGGTGTTTAGTATTAGAAAAAATGAATTGCCAATGAATGAGGAGATACGAGATAAAGAAGTCCGGGTTATTGATACTGACGGAGGTATGTTAGGCCTTATGTCATCAAAGGAAGCACAAAATCTGGCAGCTTCAAAGGATTTGGATCTCGTGAAAATAGTACCGAATGCAGTGCCGCCGGTATGCAAAATTATGGATTATGGAAAATGTATGTTTGAAAAGACAAAGAAAGAAAAAGAGGCAAAGAAGAGTCAAAAGATTGTTGCACTTAAGGAAGTGAGAGTTTCACCTAAAATTGAAGAACATGACTTTAGTTTTAAGGTAAAAAGTGCATATAAGTTCTTGGAGGATGGAAACAAGGTTAAAGTTAGCATAAGATTTCGAGGCAGAGAAATGCAATACACGGTAATAGGCAGAGAAGTACTTGCAAAATTTGCAGATGCAGTTAGTGATGTAGGAGCAGTTGAAAAGCTGCCAAGGCTTGAGGGGAAAAGTATGATGATGATATTGAATCCCAAAAAGCAGTAAGGGAGATTAGTCCTGGTTTTCAAAAGTATGAAAGCATAATGAGTTTTTTAAAAAATTGGTCAAATATGTAATATTAATATTAAATATTGTGAATAACTGATCCTTGTTATTAACATAATATAATTAGAAGCGTCATATTTTAATGATGCTTGAACCACAAGGTATTTAAGGAGGTGTAATATTAATGGTAGGTACAGTTAAATGGTTTAATTCTGAAAAAGGTTTTGGCTTTATAGAAAGAGAAGGTGGAGAAGATGTGTTTGTGCATTTCTCTGCAATTCAGTCAGAAGGTTATAAATCCCTTGAAGAGGGTCAGAAAGTTGAGTTTGATGTAGAAAAAGGTCAACGTGGTCCGCAAGCAACAAATGTAAGAATATCATAGAATAAAGGAAGGTTCTTTATTCGTGAATGCCCTAACAGTATGCTAGCATACTGTTAGGGTAATTTTTTATTTTTCTTGACAAAATAATACTAATTAAATATAATATAGGCATACATATGAATACTTGTTCATGTGTACATACAAACAAATGAGAAGGTGCTATCATGATTAATAAATATGGGATGGAAAGTTGTAACTGCAATACCATACATGAGGATGTTATAAACGAAGTCAGAGAGAATATGCCGGAGGAAGAGAATTTATATGACCTTGCAGAATTGTTTAAAGTGTTTGGTGATACCACAAGGGTGAAGATACTCTATGCACTGTTTATATCTGAAATGTGTGTATGTGATATTGCTGCTCTATTAAGTATGACGCAATCAGCGATCTCACATCAGCTTAGGGTACTGAAGCAAGCTCGGCTGGTGAAATATAGGAAAGAGGGCAAGGTAGTATATTACTCATTAGATGACGATCATATTAGACATATATTTGACCAAGGATTCATGCATGTTACCGAGAGATGATGAGAAAGTGAGGGGAGCAATATGGGAAGTAATTTAAAAAAAGAGTTAATACTAGAGGGGTTAGATTGCGCAAATTGTGCGTTGAAGATTGAAGAAAAGGTAAAGAATATGGACGGTGTATCCTTAGCAAGTATGAATTTCGTAACCAAGAAACTATCTATTGAGACGACCAGCCCTGATAAAATAGATGAAATCATATTCAACGCTAATAATATTATAAAAGCTCTTGAACCCGATGTAGTTGTTACTGAAAATCATGAAGGAGAAGATAGTCATGATGACAGTGAGTTTAACAAAGGGGAAATCATTAGACTTATTATAGGAGTGGTGTTGTTTGGGATTGCTGTTATCTTTCACTTCTCTTTTTGGACGGAAGCAGTTTTATACTTTATCAGTTATCTTTTGGTCGGAGGAGAAGTGGTATTGAAAGCAGTAAAGAATCTTATGAGAGGTCAACTGTTTGATGAAAATTTTCTGATGAGTGTAGCAACTATTGGAGCATTTTCAATCAAAGAATTTGCCGAAGGAGTGGCTGTAATGCTGTTCTATCAGATAGGTGAGTTCTTTCAGCATATAGCTGTCAACCGTTCCAGAAAATCTATTAAAGCTTTAATGAACATTCGACCGGACTTTGCTAATCTAAGACAAGGAAATGATATTCGAAAAGTTTCTCCTGAGGAAGTAGAAGTGGGAGAGACTATTATTGTAAAAGCCGGAGAAAAAGTACCTCTTGACGGCAAGGTGATAGACGGAAATTCTATGTTAGATACTTCTGCTCTGACAGGCGAATCGGTGCCAAGGGAAGTGAAAGTTGGAGATGAAGTGTTATCCGGCTTCATTAATAAGAATGGTCTACTGACTATTGAAGTTAGCAAGGTGTTTAGAGAATCTACCGTATCAAAAATATTGGATTTGGTGCAAAACGCAAGCAGTAAAAAAGCACCGACAGAAAACTTTATTACTAAGTTTGCACGTTATTATACTCCGATTGTCGTATTTATAGCACTTGCATTAGCTTTAATCCCTCCGTTCATTCTGCTGGGAGCGACTTTTTCGGCATGGATTTATAGAGCGTTAATTTTTCTGGTAGTATCTTGCCCATGCGCCTTGGTTGTTTCTATTCCCTTAGGTTTTTTTGGTGGGATTGGCGGGGCTTCAAAAAATGGAATATTGATAAAAGGCGGCAACTATCTTGAAGCATTGAATGATGTGGAAATAGTCGTATTTGACAAAACAGGTACATTAACAAAAGGTGTATTCAAAGTTACACAGATAAAAGGCAACGGGTCTATTGAGGAAAAAGAACTTTTGGAATATGCTGCACTTGCAGAAAGCTATTCCAATCATCCTATCGCAGTATCTGTTTTGAAGGCTTATGGCAAAGAGGTAGATAAAAATCAAATCGAAGATTATGAGGAAATATCAGGCTATGGTATTAAGGTGTCTGCCCGAGGTAAAAAAGTACTTGCGGGGAACACAAAGATGATGGATATGGAAAGTATCAGTTATGACGATGTAGAAGCGGCAGGAACAGTGATTCATATTGCTGTTGACAAAGTATATGCAGGCTGTATAGTGATTTCTGATGAAATAAAAGAGGACTCTTTTAAGGCAATAGAGGGTCTAAGAAGTATGGGTGTTAAAAAGATTGTCATGTTGACGGGAGATAGCAAGGCGGTAGGAACAAGAATAGCCGGAGAATTGGGATTAGATGAAGTCTATGCAGAACTTTTGCCTCATGAGAAAGTTGAAAGGCTTGAGATGCTGGATAAGAATAAATCCCTTAAGGGTAGGCTGGTGTTTGTTGGAGACGGTATTAACGATGCACCGGTATTGGCAAGGGCGGATATTGGTGTTGCTATGGGAGCTTTAGGTTCTGATGCGGCTATTGAAGCAGCTGATGTAGTACTTATGACGGATGAACCTTCCAAGTTAGTCAATGCGATAAGAATAGCAAGAAAAACGAGAATGGTTGTATGGCAAAACATTATTTTTGCTTTTACAGTTAAAGCAATGGTATTGCTGCTAGGTGCAGGAGGTCTGGCTACCATGTGGGAAGCTGTATTTGCGGATGTAGGTGTAGCCCTGCTGGCAGTATTAAATGCCATGAGAGTAATGAAAGTGAAGGAGATATAAAAGATTAATTTGAGATAACTTTTTTTATCATCATTACATCTATCACCCTGAATATAGCATTTGTCATCCTGAACGAAGTGAAGGATCTTGTATATATTTTTATTGCATTTCCGTACAATATCTTGTGGACAAGCAGCACTCAACAACAAGTTAACAACATATCCACAGAGTTATCCACAAGACGGGATGTATTTAACGGGTATATTAAGCTTGCAAAAGTCATATTTTTGTTCAAGTTATAATATAATGTAATAATTGGGGGTGGTAGGGAATGGAAAGTACTTATAGAAAAAGGCGTTATCCAAAGTACGATAGATATGGGAAGAACAAGAAGAATAATAAGGAAGAGGATTTTGTACAAAATGTTATAAAGCAGGTTGCTGTATGTGGGGTAATATTTTTAGTTATTTTTGCCTTGAAAAGTCTGAATGCACCGATGACAAATTCAATAGTCAGTCAGCTTAAATCGGCTATAACCTATACGATAGATTTAAATAAGACCTATAAAGATGTAGCTGCATTTACTGAAAATTTAAGCAGCAATAATAACAGAGGTAATCCTATAGATATAAAAGACGGAGAAACTTCGACAGATATAAAGGATATGCCTCGAGTGGAAGATAGTACGAAGCCTAATGCAAAGGAAACAGATTTACAAGTTTTAGAAGAACAGAACGATGATTATTTGGAAGGAAAGTTAGATTTAGATTTGAGTGAAAAAACACCGGTTGAAGCTCAAAAATCAGTGATAACGATTAATCAGGACATTACGATACCGTTAAATGGTGTGGTAACATCAAAGTTTGGCATGAGAAAGCATCCTCTGTTTCAAAAGGACTTGTTTCATACCGGCATAGATATTGATGGGAAGAAAGGCGAAAACATAGTGGCAGCAATGGATGGGCAAGTGGAAGAAGTAGGCTATAACGATGAGTACGGTAAATATGTGCGATTAAAACACAAGGACGATATATATACATTTTATGCCCATTGCAGTGAAGTTATGGTAAAAAAAGGTGAGCAAGTCAACATGAAAGATGTCATCGCGAAAGTCGGGGATTTAGGAATTGCAGCAGGGACTCATTTGCATTTTGAAATATTACAGAAGGAAAAGATTTTGGATCCGTTAAAATATATTGATTTGCCGTTGGATCCTAATATGACCATAGATATTTGAATGCCGGAGGTGAATAAATATATTAAATATTCGAAGAAACTCATACATATTCAACCATTAGTAGGTCTTATTTTTATTGTAGCCTTTGTTGTGCATTATCTGAAAGAACTTGTAATTTTGTATAGTATTGTCATGATACATGAGTTTTTTCATTTGGCTGCAGCCCGATATTTAAAGGTCAACATTGAAGCCATTAAGATAATGCCTTTTGGTGTGACACTGAAAATCAAAAATAACTATATTAAAAAACCGGAACATGAAATAATCATAGCATGTGCAGGACCATTTTCAAATTTACTTATGATAGTAGCTGCATATATTCTAAAAGTATATTATTTGTATGATACAGATGATATGACTTTTTTTATTTTCGCAAACTTTATCATAGGGGGAGCCAATTTAGTTCCGGCAGTGCCCCTGGATGGCGGAAGGATATTGAAGGCAGTGCTCACATTGCATTGGGGGTTCGTCAGAGCTTTTAATTTTACTATTTATATTACAAAAGTGATATGTCTGCTCTCCTTTGTAGCAGGAGCATATATATTATATATTACCGGATTAAATTCCTCAATTTTGATGATTTCAATCTTTCTTATTTTTAATATTGTAAATGAGCAGAATAATAATAACCTGGCGATGATGAAAGAGATTGTCTATTGTAAGGAAAAACTGTTAGAAGCAGGCTTTTTTAATGCCAAAAGTCTTGTGGTGATTTGCAATCTTCCTGCACAGAAGTTATTGAAAAATTTTAGTTATAATCATTTTTATTTGATTACAGTGATAGACAATAAAATGAATATTATTGGGACTCTGACAGAGGCACAGGTCATAGATGGGTTGGTGGAGCTTGGTGCACAGGTTACTATTGAAGAGGTATTAATCAACAATCAATCATAACCATCTATTGCTAAAACAACGTAATTTGGTTAATATAATAGTATGAAAATTAGCTTGGAGCTCGGAGCTTGGAGAAAAAGTCCGTATTCTGTCATTCTGAATGAAACAAAGTGAAATGAAGAATCTTAAAAGAATCTTAAATGCTAAGATTCTTCGTTGCGCTCAGAATGACATTTTGGTTCATTTTCATTGTTATTTGTAATCTGTAAAAACAGGTCGTGATGGTTAATAAGTAATTTTAACTATAAAACAGTTTTTAAATTAGTGCCTAAGATAAAAATTCTATTTAAGTGTATTTTAAGTATACAGCTCCAAGTTCCAAATGATAATAAGGAGGATAACATTAGAATGCCACAAAAGATAAGTGATAAAATTTTAAGTAGTGTACAGAAGCCTACAAGATACATTGGAAATGAGTGGAATAGTGTACATAAAGACCCTGAACAGGTAGATGTGAGATTTGGTTTTTGTTTTCCTGATTTATATGAAGTAGGAATGTCTCACTTGGGAATAAAAATATTATATCATATGTTAAATGACAGGGATGATATTTATTGTGAGAGGGTTTTTGCGCCATGGACTGATATGGAGCAAAAGATGAGGGAAAACAATATTCCTTTATTTGCTTTGGAAAGTGGGGATCCTATCAAACAGTTTGACTTTATTGGTTTTACGCTGCAGTATGAAATGAGCTACAGCAATATTATCAATATGCTGGATCTCGCAGGAGTGCCTCTCCTTTCTTCGGATAGAAGAGAAGAAGATCCAATTATATGTGCAGGAGGTCCTTGTGCGTATAATCCGGAGCCCCTTGCAGACATTGTGGATTTCTTCATGATGGGTGAAGGAGAAGAAATATTAAATGAAGTAATGGACTTATATATACAGTGCGAGAGAGATGGAGACAGCAGAACGATATTTCTGGAGAAACTCAGTCAGATTGAAGGGATCTACGTTCCGCGGTTTTATGATGTCCAATATAATGAGGATGGAACTATTTCGAGTTTTGAGAAAATAGATGAAAAATATCCTGATATGATTCGAAAGAGAATTATCAAGGATTTAGACAACACATTTTTTCCGGATAAAATCATTGTTCCTTTTATGGAAATTGTGCATGATAGGATCATGCTGGAGATTTTTCGGGGTTGTACCAGAGGATGTCGTTTCTGTCAGGCGGGAATCATTTATCGTCCTGTAAGGGAGCGTACACCTGAAAAATTGGTTCAGATAGCAGATGCACTTCAGAAGAGCACAGGCTATGAAGAAATCTCGCTTTCCTCGTTAAGTACCAGTGATTACAGAGCATTAGGGGAACTAACCGATGAGTTGTTGAAATTGACAGAAAGCACCAAGACAAATTTGGCACTTCCTTCATTGCGTGTAGACTCCTTTTCACTGGATTTGATGCAAAAGGTACAGAAGATAAGAAAAAGCAGCCTGACCTTTGCGCCAGAAGCAGGAACTCAGAGAATAAGAGATGTAATTAATAAAGGAGTTACTGAGGAAGATTTAATACGGTCTGTTAGTCTTGCCTTTGCAGGCGGATGGAACAACGTGAAGCTCTACTTTATGATTGGCTTGCCGACTGAAGAAATGGAAGATGTGGAAGGAATTGCGGACCTTGCGTATAAGGTATTGGATGCATATTTTTCTATACCAAAAGAGAAGCGGAATAAAGGTATAAATATTACAGTAAGTGCATCTTCTTTTGTTCCGAAGGCATTTACACCATTCCAATGGGAGGCCCAGGATACTATAGAGTTGTTAAAGGAAAAGCAGCAGCACCTCAGGAGTAAGATAAGAAGCAGACAGATCACCTATAACTGGCATGATCCGCAGCTTAGTTTTATGGAGGGCATATTTGCCAGGGGTGATAGAAAACTTTCGAAGGTTTTAATACAAGCGCAAAAAAATGGATGCAAGTTTGATGGCTGGAATGAGCACTTTGATTTTGAAAAATGGATGCAGACATTTGAACAATGTGGAGTAGATCCATATTTTTATACTTCAAGAAAACGGTCGTATGATGAGATACTTCCTTGGGATCATATAGATGTAGGAGTGACAAAGAAATTTTTAATAAAAGAATCGGAAAAAGCACTAAGTGGAGAAAGCACGCCCAACTGCCGTCAAAACTGCACAGGATGTGGTGCGACTACATTCGGAGGGGGTGTTTGCTTTGAGTAAGATAAGACTAAAATACACAAGAGAAGAGCCAGTAAAATATATTTCACATTTGGATTTCATGAGGACATTTCAACGTGCAATGAAAAGAGCTGAAATCCCCATCGCATACTCCCAGGGATTTAATCCCCATCCAATGCTGTCTTTTGGACTTCCTTTGTCTGTAGGAGTTACAAGTGAAGCTGAATATATGGAAATTGAACTGCGGGAAGATATGGATGCGGCAATATTGCTTGAAAAGTTAAATAAAGCACTTCCGATGGGTATAAGAATAGTGAATTCTACAATATTGGATGAAAGATCGGGTAAGGTCTCAGGGATTATTGCACTTGCTGATTATAGGGTAATGGTTGATTTAAAGAAGGAGCTTGATTTTGATTTAGAAGAAAGGGTAAGAGACTTTTTAAGGCTAGATGAAATCATAATTGAGAAAGAAGGAAAAAAGGGAACTAAGCTAGTGGATATCCGCAGTGATATACATCAGTTGTCGGTTGAAAAAAAGGCACAGAGTGGAATAATAATGTTTGATATGCGATTAAGTGCAGGCAGTACATCTAATTTAAAACCTGAACTTGTATTGGAGGCACTGCAAAAACATATTGAAGGATTTGAAGTAGATTATGCGGCAGTACATCGATTGCGGATGATGTCTGAAAGCGGCGTCGAGATATAGGATTATGACAGGAGGGTTTGGTAGGAGGAATATAATGTGTCAAATGAAATTATTGTAGATATCAGCATGGGTCAGACACGGGTTGCTTTATTAGAAGATAGGGAGCTGGTAGAGCTATACATTGAAAGTCCGGAACATCAGAGGATGGTAGGGAATATCTATAAAGGAAAGGTGATGAGTGTTCTTCCGGGGATGCAAGCTGCTTTTGTAGATATTGGATATGAAAAGAATGCATTCTTATACGTTAAAGATATCCTCGGCAGTATTCAATTCGAAGATAACTGGGGTCTGGAACCGGAAAAGTGTACTGTGATAGAAGAACCATGTATTTGTGATATTATTCAAGTAGGGCAGGAGATTATTGTTCAGGTTATTAAAGAACCTATAGGCACAAAAGGACCTAGAATTACAACTAATATTACATTGCCGGGACGTTATCTCGTTTTGCTTCCGAATGCTGATTATATAGGTGTATCTAAGAGAATCGACAATGATAATGAAAAGCGGCGTTTAAGAGATATTG
The DNA here is from genome assembly GCA_050251575.1 of Clostridia bacterium. GTDB lineage: Bacteria > Bacillota > Clostridia > SK-Y3 > SK-Y3 > X23. The sequence continues at coordinate 1,137 of JBFWMP010000096.1, read as the reverse complement.
CAAAAAGTATTAAGCCAAAGGATATAGGATTGATTGTCCGTACAGAGGGAGAAGAAAGAGAAGAATCAGATTTTATCCAGGACTTGAATTTTCTGATGAAGTTATGGAGTAAGATTAGGAGTAAACAGGAACACAGTCAGGCACTTGAAATTATTCATAAAGATTTTGACTTGCTCTTTCGCACCATAAGGGACTTATTTACTTGTCATATTGATAAGTGTGTCATTAATGATAAAAAACAGTATTCTAAAATCGTAGAGCTAGTGGATATACTGTCTCCTTCTCTATCAAACAGGATAGAATATTTCAGTAAAAATTACGATATATTTGAACATTATCAGATTGAGAGTAAGATAGGTAGGGCATTAGATAAAAAGGTATGGCTGAAGTGCGGAGGGCATATTGTGATAGACCAAACAGAAGCTTTGACCGCTATAGATGTGAATACTGGGAAGTATGTAGGTGAAACTGATTTAGAAAATACAGTACTGCGTACTAATCTGGAAGCGGCAAGGGAGATTGCAAAGCAGCTGCGGCTAAGAGATATAGGCGGAATTATCATCATAGATTTTATTGACATGCGTGGACAGGGGCACAGGGAGGAAGTAATAGAAACATTAAAGCATTATTTGAAAAAGGATAAGACAAAAGCTACAGTAGTAGGTATTACTCATCTCGGATTAGTAGAGATGACAAGAAAAAAAGTAAAAGAACGTCTTTCTGCTTTATTAAAGCTGGAATGTTCCTATTGTGCCGGTACAGGAAAAATATTGGAGCCGAAAATCGTTGCGCGTTTGGCTGAAAGTGAATTATATCGGGTTTGCACTCAAACTATAGCTCCAGCAGTAGAAGTTCAAGTGCATCCGTCTGTGGCAGAGGTTCTCTCAGGACCTGATCATCATAATATTATGAGGCTCGAGGCTATTTTGGATAAAAAGATCATTTTAAAGAGCTGTAAGGCAATGAAACATGATGATGTGGCAGTAAAAGAAGTTGACAATACAAAAGGTATATGCTAAAATATAGCGGTAGCCGCACGGATGGGGTTTTAAAACGGTTTCCGTACCTGCATTTGGCGAGACTGGATTGAGGAGGTGCGAGTAATGTACGCAATTATTGAGACTGGTGGGAAGCAAT
>JBFWMP010000095.1:0-10942 GCA_050251575.1 Clostridia bacterium | reverse complement strand
TGGTGTTGTAGGAGACTCAATTATACCAAAAAAGAGGGGGTCATTGTTTTTTTATTGCAAAAAAACTTGTAACCCTTGATAAATAATACTTTAGGATCTATTTGAAATGAAATAGATTAACACAAACGTATGTTTCTAGGGGGAGTATATATGAATAAGTTTATAAAGATTATTTTAGCAGGGGTCGTATTATTGTATGTTTGGTGCTTATATGTATATATAAATACACCAGTGAGAACTGATATTGTAAAGCACGGTTTGTTAGAAGATAGTGAAAATGTAAATGCGTATGTGATTAGACAAGAGAAGCTTATGTATTCCAATGTTGCAGGAAGCTTTGACGCGATTATTGAAGAAGGGGAAAGAGTTGCAAAAGGTGCAAAGGTTGCAACTGTATATAAAAACCAGGTGGATATCAAAATTCAGGAAGCACTTAAGCAAGTCAATGAAAGAATTGCTGAGATAAGTAGTAATCAAGGCACACCCGGTATCTTCTCCAAAGACATGGAAAAACTGCAATCACAAATGGATTATAAAATCAGCGAAGTAATAAGTATTTCTGAAACAGGAAAGGTAGCTAAAATCTCTCAAATCAAATCCGATATAGATAAAATACTGGATAAAATGCTCGTCATTAGTGGAGAAAAAAGTTCTAGCGGGCATAATCTTGAAGCATTAAAAAAAGAGAAAGAAAAATATGAACAACAGATTCAATCCAGCAAAACAGATTTAGTATCCGATATATCCGGTGTAGTATCTTATCAGATTGATGGCATGGAGCAAATATTGAATCCCGATAAAATTAACGAATATATGCCGTCTCATTTTCAAAATTTAGAAAACATTGAGACTGGAGATAATTTAGAAACAAAAATAGGACAGCCTGTAGTAAAAATTATTAATAACTTTGAATGGTATATCGGATTTTTAATGGAAGCAAAAAAAATATATCCACTAGCAATAGGAGATAAAGTAGACATCAGGTTTAGAGATTTGAATAATACTACTATTGATGCAAATATAATGTATATATCACCTGAAGAAAAAGAAAATGTTGTTGTCGTTGTATCTTCTAATAAGTATATCGAATCATTGCATGAAGTCAGAAAAGCAAATTGTGATATTATAAAACACTCTTATGAGGGTTTCAAGGTTCCTATATCAGCAGTGAGAGTGAAGGACGGGAAAACCGGTGTTTATATTGTGAAAGAAAGAATTGCAAAATTTCGTGAGACAGAGATACTTTTTAAAAATAATGATTTTGCCATTGTAAAAGAAAATAATTTGAACACTAAGGGGCTTCTTTTATATGATGAAGTCATTGTGAAGTCTAATAATATTGAAGAAGATAAATTAATTCGTTAAGGATGATTATATGCTTGATTTGAGAAATAATATTGAAATAGTCAGAGAAAATATTGCTAAAGCTGCTCAATATTCAGGAAGAAAGCCTGAAGATATTACTCTTGTTGCGGTGACTAAAACAATAGATATAGGAACTATGCATCAAGCCATAAGTTTAGGAATCAAAAATATAGGAGAAAATAAGGTACAGGAAATACTAAATAAGTACGATAATATAGATGAGGATAATATTAAGTGGCATCTAATTGGACATTTGCAAACAAATAAAGTAAAATACATCATTGATAAAGTTGATTTAATTCACTCAGTTGATTCTTTTAAACTTGCGGAAGAGATAAATAAAAGAGCATTAAAGATCAATCGAAAAATCGACATATTAATCCAAGTAAATGTTTCAGAAGAAAAAAGCAAATTTGGAGTTGAGATTAAAAACTGTGAGAAATTATTGTTGGAAATATCTCAATTATCCAATGTAAAAATAAAAGGACTTATGACAATTGCACCAAATACTTCTATTTGTGAGAATGCAAGACCATTTTTTAGAAATTTAAAGCATTTATCCATTGACATAATGAAAAAAAACTACGATAATATTAGTATGAAATATCTATCTATGGGAATGACAGGAGATTATATAGCAGCGATAGAAGAAGGTGCAAATCTTGTTAGAATTGGCACTGCAATATTTGGACATCGTCCAAATAATCAATTTGATAGGGGGGGCTTATCATGAGTAATTTGATTAATAAAATGTTGAATTTTGTTGGATTAGAGAATGAGGACAGTGTTGAAGAAGATGTTTTGAAAGAACAAGAAACAGAATCTGAATTTATTGGACAAGCTTCAAAAAAGAGTAAGATAGTGAATATACATACCACAACACACCTTAAGGTAGTTGTGATGCAGCCGGAGAATTTTGAGGAAGCCAAGGATATTGCTGACCACTTAAAGAGCAAGAAGCCTGTGGTGATAAATCTTGAAGATGTTGAGAGAGATGTAGCAAGAAGAATTATTGATTTTTTAAGTGGTTCAGTTTATGCCCTGGATGGCAACATACAAAAGGTTTCAAACGGCATTTTCTTGATAGCACCCTATAATGTAGATATAATGGGTGATTTTAAAGACGAATTGCGAAACAAGGGAGTATTTCCTTGGAATTTATAAGTAGATTTTGACTGGAGGAACACATGCCAATACAATCTTCATTAAGAATACTGTTAGAGATTATTAGTTATCTTATATTTGCAAGGGTAATCATATCTTGGTTGCCAATGGATAGACACAATGGAATTATACAATTTATTTACCAGGTTACTGAACCGATCTTAGCGCCTATAAGAAGTCTTATCAGCAAGTCATCTATGGGTGGAGGCATGGGGGTTGATTTTTCACCAATTGTTGTATGGCTGCTTATACAATATTTACTCATGCCTTTAATTAGAGCCTATATACGTTTTTAGGAGTTAATTGTGATTAATAGACAAGAAATATTGGAGTCACTTAGAACCGGAGAAGACAGGATGTTTGTATCGAAGATATTGGATCAGACCATTCTGTCTTTAAAATATCATGAAATTAGATTTACTCATTATCTGGATCCTTTTCAACAGAAACTAGTTGTTGGTAAATTAGGATTGATACCCGGATTGGGCATGAGCTTTTTTGGAGGGTATGGAGAAGCAGAACGGAAGCTTATTTCTTTCTATCCGGATTATATGACTGCTGAAAGCATTAAATATCCTTTATCTATATTGCAGGTGTCAGGAACAGGCTTGGATAAGCTAAGTCATCGGGATTTTTTGGGGGCAATTTTATCTTTGGGCATAAAACGGGAGAAGATTGGTGATATTTTAGTCCATGCCAACCTTAGCTATATATTTACAATGAATGATATAGCACAGTACATTATTATGAATCTGAGCAAGGTGGCTAATACAAGTGTAAGTATTGAGGAGAAAAGTGACAGTAATATCTTAATTCCGGAGAAAAACTTCAAGGAAATACACTCTACCGTAGCATCACTAAGATTGGATACTGTTCTCAGCACGGCTCTTGGTTGTTCCAGGACGAAGGTATTGCCGCTCATTCAGTCGGAAAAAGTCAGCGTGAATTGGGAATGTATTCATTCACCTTCATATATTCTTAAAGAGGGTGACATTATTTCAGTGCGAGGACAAGGCAGGGTTGCACTAGATTATGTTGGCGGGCTAACACGGAAGGAACGAATAAGTATTACTGTTAAGAGATTTATCTAGGGGGCTGGTTTTTATGTTAACACCATTGGATATTGAAACTAAGAGGTTTAAAAAGAAGCCTTTTGGTTATAACGAGTTAGAAGTAGAGGAGTTTCTTACCAAGATTGTTGAGGATTATGAAGCTTTATATAAAGAAAATATCGAGTTGAAAGATAAGATTGCAGTTCTTAATGAAGGGATTCAGCATTATAAGTCTATAGAAGAAACTTTGCAAAATACTTTAATCATCGCTCAAAGTACAGGTGAAGATATTAAAAAGAATGCTTATGCAAAGGCAGAGAATATTTTTAAGGAAGCAGAGATTAAAGCAAGTGCGATGATAGCCGATGCAAATCAGGAAGTTGCTAAAATCAGCTATAAGTATGAAGAAGCTAAAAGAAATTTTCGTACATTTAAAGTTAAGCTTGAAACATTGATTAATGCGCAGATGGATATGATGAAAGATGTAGAAGAGAAAGAAAAAGCTTATAATGAAGGATAGTAACCTTCTTAAGGGTATGGTATTTATATTATATTTGAAAAAAAATCAGTATCTCCTTCCATCCTTTTGGATATAAGGAGTTTTTTATTTTAGGAAACTAAGAATAGTAATAATTATGCAGGAGGGTGATATGATGGATAATATTAAATTGGAATTTAATGAAAGAAGTTATTCTATTTATTTTACTGAAGATTTTTCTTTGCTGCCCCAAGCATTGAGACAAAATAAAATCACTTCTAAAGTCCTTATTGTTACAGATAGTAATATAGACCGGTGCTATGGGGAGCTTTTGTTCGGTTTGTTGATAAAGGAAGGTTTTGCGGTAAATAAGTATGTTTTTGAAGCGGGGGAGAAGAATAAAAATTTAGATACAATCGCATCTATTTATGATAAATGCTTGAATTACAGGCTGGATAGAAGTTCTGCCATTATCGCGCTTGGTGGCGGAGTGACCGGGGACATTTCAGGTTTTGCAGCTTCTACCTATATGAGAGGTATTAAGTTTGTTCAGATTCCAACCAGTTTGCTTGCACAGGTGGACAGTAGTGTCGGGGGTAAAGTGGGTGTGGATTATAAAGGGACTAAGAATATTATTGGTTCTTTCTATCAACCTGCAATGGTATATATGAATCTCAATGTATTGCAGACATTACCTGAAAGGGAACTAATTTCAGGGGTGGCTGAAGTAATTAAGCATGGTATTATCTATGATGCTGAATTTTTTGAATATCTTGAGCAGCATTTAGAGAATATACTTAAGCTTGATATGAATATTCTGAGGTATGTAGTATGGAAAAATTGTATGATTAAAGCCCGGGTAGTGCAGCAGGATGAGACTGAACAAGGTATACGGGCAATATTGAATTTTGGTCATACTATAGGCCATGCCATAGAAAGTGTCCTGAATTTTTCTTGGCTGCATGGAGAATGTGTTTCTGTAGGCATGGCAGCAGCAGCTCATATTGCCTATGATAAAAAAATGTTAGCAGCTACAGAGTTGGATAGAATCATATCTATACTAAAGCGTGCCGGATTACCGATACTAATAAAAAATATTCATCCTGATACTATCTATGATGAAATGCTTAAAGACAAAAAACAGGTAAATAATAAGCTAAAATTTATATTGCCTGTGAGTATAGGCAGCGTTATTCAGACAACTGAAATAACCAAAGAGGATGTGTACAACGCTTTAAGATATATATCTATCTAGGTTTGTTCATAATCTTTTTACATTTAGTCTATAACTTTGTAATATCTTTATGTTATTAATATAGAGTAGAACTTTTGTGAGGAGTGATCAGTTTGAATAAAGAGTTAATAAAGAAGACAGTAAAAACATTAATCATTATAGCAGCTGTCGTAGGTATCGGATTTGGTGGATATTACGGATATAAGAATATTCTTGCTTCTAAAGCTGCGAATAATACCCAAAAACAAAGTACAGCTGCAGTTGAAAGAGGAGATATTGCTGTTGACATTTCGGGCACAGGGACGGTACAGCCTATAGAACGTTATGATATCATACCTCTGGTAAAAGGAAATATTCTCAGTGCACCTTTTGAAGAAGGTATGTCTGTAAAGGAAGGGGACTTATTATATCAAATAGATGACAGTGATTTGTCTATCAATATTGAAAAAACAAAAAACAGCATTACTAAATTTCATTTAAATAATCAATCTGATACTGAGGACATACAGAATCTTACGGTCTATGCACCTTTTGATGGAAAGATTCAGGATATTACAGTCAAGGTTGGCGATGATATCAGTAGTGGTTCTGTGGTTTCGAATATTATATCAGATAGTAAAATGAAAGCAAAATTTTCTTTTAATGCAAGTCAGATAAAAAATATTGAGGTAGGTCAATCGGTACAAATAACAGTACCTTCCTATATGACATATGTAGAAGGCACCGTCATATCAAAAAGCAGTGGAACGGTAGCGAATGAACAAGGAGCAGTACTTTATCAGGTAGTAGTAGAGCTGGAGAATAAAGGTGCACTTACCTTAGATGCTGAAGTAACTGGAATGGTAAGAACACCTGCCGGTAATATGTATTCTATTGGTACGGCAATATTAGAATATGATGATGAAGATGCGCTGAAAACTAAGGTTGCTGGTACTATCAAACAAATCTTTGTAAAAGAAAATGATCTTGTGAAAAAAGGTCAAAAAATCCTTGAGATGGGAAATGATGATTTGTTTATCAATGAAGATACAAAAGCCCTTGAACTGAAAGATTTGGAATATACTCTTGAATCTCAGATGAAAGAGCTTGAGGATTATAATATTGTCTCCCCAATTGACGGTATCGTAATAAACAAAGATGGAAAAGCAGGGGATACCGTAAATAATACCAGCAATAGTACGGTTCTCATGACCGTTGCCGATATGAGCAAAATGACGTTTGAAATGCAGGTAGATGAGCTGGATATCGCAAAAGTAAAAGTTGGTCAAAAAGCTGATATTACAGCAGATGCATTGGCTGATAAAATATTCGAAGGTGAAGTAACCAAGATTGCTGCAGAAGGCACATCTCAAAATGGGGTTACAACATATACCGTTGAGATTACAATAAATAATCCCGATGAATTAAAGTCGGGGATGAATGTAAATGCTGATATATCTGTGCAGAAGAAGGAAAATGTATTATATCTGCCAATGGCAGCAGTACAAAAAGATAAAAATGGAACTTATGTATTTGCAGTAGGTGAAGATGGGCAAAATAATCAGCAGGGTACGCAGAATAAAAATAAACAGCAAGCTGGAGACCAGCAAGCCAAACCCAATGGTGATGGTCAGAGCGGGCAAGCACAGCAAACAGCAGGTGCTGTACCGAATAGAGTTAGGAAAATAGTTAAGGTAGGAATCAATAACGCAGACTACATTGAAATCACTGAAGGCTTACAGGAAGGTGATTTAGTAGTATTGCCCACTACATCATCCCAATCAAATAATACTATAAGAGCGACAGGTGGTATGGGTGGTATGGGTGCAGTTCGCGTTCCAGGCATGAGATAGTAGAAATTGAGGTGATGTAATGATAGATATTCAGGAAATGTTTAAGATTTATAAAATGGGAAATACGGAAGTGAATGCATTAAATGGTGTATCTCTTCATATTAAACCGAAGGAATTCGTAGCTATCATCGGACCCTCTGGTTCGGGGAAATCTACACTAATGAATATGATTGGCTGTCTTGATACTGCTACTAGAGGCAAATACTATTTGGATGGAAAAGAAGTCGGTAAACTAAAAGATGATCAATTGGCCGATATAAGAAATAAAAAGATTGGGTTTATATTTCAAGGATTCAATTTACTTCCTAAACTTTCAGCTCTTGAAAATGTAGAATTACCACTAATATACAGAGGCGTTGGTAAAAAAGAGAGGCATAGAATGTCCATGGAAGCATTAGAAAGAGTAGGACTTAGTGATCGATTCCATCATAAGCCGTCTGAATTATCCGGTGGACAGCAGCAGAGAGTAGCGATAGCACGTGCATTATCGAGCAAACCATCGTTGATATTGGCAGATGAGCCCACAGGCGCATTAGATTCAAAATCCGGAGCTGAAGTTTTGAATATGATGAAGGAACTTAATGCAGAAGGAAATGCAATTGTGTTGATTACCCATGATGATCATATCGCAAGTCAAGCACAGCGAATCATCAGAATACAGGATGGTATGATTGTGGAAGATAAGGGGGTGGCATGATTGAGTTTTATACAGGCTGTAAAAATGTCCTTTAAAAGCATCATGTCCAATAAGGTTCGTTCTCTTCTCACGATGTTGGGTGTTATCATTGGGGTTAGCGCAGTCATCATACTTGTTTCCCTCGGTGAAGGTACCAGCAAATCAATTACTGAGAGAATACAGAGTATGGGCACTAACATGCTGACTGTAAACATTATGGGAAGAGGCAGCAACAGAACCATTACAGAAGACGAGTTAATCGAATTTGCCAATAAAAACAGTGATGCCATTGAAGCAGTAGCACCTATGCTTAATGGCAATGTAACCGTAAAATACGGTACGCAGAATCACGAAACTTCGTTGGAAGGTACCAATGAGGCATACCGCACGGTTAGAAATACAGATGTTCAATCGGGAAGATTTCTTAATGCGCTTGATGTAGAAAGGCGGCTGAAGGTAGCCCTTATCGGTCCTTATATAGCTGCTGAGCTTTTTTTGGATACCAATCCTATTGGTGAGGAGATCAAGCTCAATGGTGATGTATACACCGTCATAGGGGTGTTGGAGGAAAAGCAAGGTTCTGCTGAGGGTTCTACGGATGATAAGGTTATTATTCCGTATACCACCGCAAAACGGCTGCTGAGAAATGCGAATATACGTATGTTTTATGTCCAAGGAAAGTCAGCAGAAACCATTGATTTAGCAATGGAGAAGATAGAGGAATTGCTTTTTAAAACATTTAACAGTACAGATTCATATAGAATTTTTAACCAGTCAGAAATGCTGGATACTATTAGCGAAACGACAAAAACACTTTCTATGATGTTAGGTGGTATTGCAGCAATTTCACTTTTAGTAGGCGGCATCGGAATTATGAATATTATGTTGGTTTCGGTTACTGAAAGAACAAGAGAGATCGGTATAAGAAAGGCGATTGGTGCTAAGAGGGCAAATATATTAATACAATTTGTTATAGAGTCCATCGTTATCAGTTGTATGGGAGGAATCGTTGGTATTTTGATTGGTATAGGCGCTTCAAACTCTATTGGAAAATTAGCAAATATTCCTGCTACGCCATCCATTAGCATTATTCTTATTTCATTTACCTTCTCCGCGTTTATAGGAACGTTTTTCGGATTTTATCCGGCCAACAAGGCCTCAAAGCTTAATCCTATACAGGCATTAAGATTTGAATAGCGTGACAAGGGGACGGGGTTGGTGTCACGTTGGTGACACTAACCCCGTCCCCTTGTCACTTACTTATTTGTTTTTTAGTTTCAGTATATTTTCATGATAGGGTGGGTAAACAATTCCTTTTTCGGTAATAATTGCTGTTACATAATTGTTAGGTGTTACATCGAAAGCCGGATTAGCAACTTTTACACCATCAGGTGCTATTTGTATACCGGCGATATGTGTGACTTCGCGAGGGCTTCTTTCTTCAATGGGAATCTGCTCCCCATCTGTTAGATTGAAATCAATGGTAGAAATAGGTGCTGCTACATAGAAAGGAATATTATTTTCCTTTGCAAGTACCGCTACACTATAGGTACCGATTTTATTAGCAACATCACCATTAGTTGTGATTCTGTCTGCACCTACAATAACACAATCAACCTTGCCGAGTTTCATAAAATATCCTGCCATGTTATCAGTAATCAATGTAACCGGAATACCCTCATGGTGCAATTCAAAGGCTGTAAGCCTAGCCCCCTGCAAATACGGTCTGGTTTCATCGGCAAACACCGAAATGTTTTTGCCTGCTTCGTGAGCCACACGGATTACGGACAGTGCTGTACCAAAATCAGCAGTTGCCAGGGCACCGGCATTGCAATGGGTAAGGATAGTATCGTCGGCACTGATTAATTCATTTCCATGCGAACCAATAGACTTGTTGATTTTTACATCTTCAGCATAAATAATATTTGCTTCTTTTTCAAGAATATTAATAATATCCTTTATACTACTATCCTTATTTTTTTGAAGTACATCATTCATTCTATCTATTGCCCAAAAGAGATTTACTGCTGTAGGACGGGTATTTCTTAATACTTCACATACTTCCTGCATCTTTCCATGAAACTCTTCTTTGTTGATATCTTTGAATTCTTTTGCACCTAGAACAATGCCATAAGCTGCAGTAACACCTATAGCAGGTGCACCTCTGACAATCATATCTTTGATAGCCTGAGCCACACCTTGATAGTCTGTGTATTCATTGATAATATATTGGGTAGGCAGTTTGGTCTGATCAATCAATTTTAAAATACTGTTTTCCCACTGGATTGGCTTTAATTTATTGGTCATTTTTACAACTCCATTTTTTCTATCATAGTATAAATTAGCTTTTTCACATTTTCTACATTATCGTTGAAAACTTTTAGTACTGCCTCATGAGTTACCGGCTTAATATCGTCACGGCCTTCAAGTCCTGCATCGTAATCAGTAATAAGAGAGATATTCACATAAGGTATCTCTAGTTCAAGTGCAAGATATGCTTCCGGATACTGGGTCATATTAATAACTTCCCAACCCATTTTATTGAACCAACGGCTTTCAGCCCTGGTAGAAAATCTAGGTCCTTGAATGACAACAACTGTACCGGTTTCATGCACAGGTATATCTAACTCTCTTGCAGTTTTGATAGCGAGTTCTCTTAGAGCAGAATCATATGGATCTGCCGGACTAATATGTTTTACTTCAGGGCCATCAAAGAATGTATCTTTTCTTCCGGTGGTTCTGTCAACAAATTGATCGCATATTACAAAGTCTCCAGGCTTAACGTGAGGTTGAAGGCTGCCGCATGCATTGGGCGAAATTATTTTTTTTACTCCAAGCATCTTCATTGCATATAGATTGGCTCTGTATGGAACCAAATGCGGGGGATATTGATGCGCCTTACCATGACGTGGGATAAAAGCTACCCTTTTATTTCCTATAGTTGCCAAGGCAATCTTATCACTTGGTTTTCCATAGGGAGTATCTAATTCAATTTCTTCTACATCTTGTAAAAATGAATAAAATCCTGAACCGCCAAAAACTCCGATATCTGCTTGTTTATTCATTGCGATTCCTCCTTAGTGTAATATTTTGTCACATTTAAATTATATAGTATTATGATTAATTTTCAATCATTTCAAG
>JBFWMP010000094.1:0-10961 GCA_050251575.1 Clostridia bacterium | reverse complement strand
TCAGATTGTGAGATAAGTTCACATGAGTGCAAGGTTTTTGATGTAAGAAATGACACAATTGTTGCGCTAGACATCAACCTCAATGAGTTTGTTGAGATTAAGTATGATAACGACACATTTTATCCATACGAATTGTGTGAAATTGTAGAAATGCACTTTAGCACCCCAACATTCGTTCTTGGGTATTGCTCTGCTCACAATCATTATTTTAAACAATTTTAATATGTTGAGCGATGAAATAATTGAATGGGCTAACGACCCCTTTATAATAAAATGCATTGAAGTAAGAAACAATCTTTTAGGATCAGCTATTCCAACGTATAGTGCTGATTTTAACTCAATGGAATTCAGACTTGAATATTCTTCAGAGGTTAGAGAAGCTATTGAAAACATAAATAAATCAATAGTTGAGCACATTACTAAAAGGTATCCAAAACATCATTCAGGAATTGAAGAATTGAAGCGATATGAAGTTGACTTAATAACAAAACAAATAAATTATCAGTATGAAAGAAAAACTAAAATTTAAGCCATATGTCATCTGTATTGTAGGTGAATCTGGAAGTGGAAAAACAACATTGTCAAGAATATTTGATGAGCTTGGAGTAAAAGCTATATGCTCATACACAACAAGGAGAATGAGAGATGGCGAAGTGAATAACATAGACCATATATTCGTCTCACAGGATGAGTTTAATGAGCTCAAATTAAATTATGAAGACCCAATGGTAGCCTATACAAATTACGGTGGCTTTGAATATTGCACAACTCTCAGTCAATTTAAAGCACATGAAGGATGTTGCTATGTTGTTGACGAGCCTGGCGTAAACTACATGCATAAACATTTCTCAGATGTTCTAAACATCGTTCCAGTATATGTTTTTGCTGGAGACAAAGTACTTGAGCGAGGTGTGACAGAAGAACGAATTGCCAGGGACAGAACTAGAAACAAATCTCTTGACGTTGGGATAAAGTACACAATCGGAAATCTTGGTAGCATTGACGACTTAAAAAACAACGCTAAGATAACTCTTGAATTAATTAACACATCAATGTTCGCATAATATGGCATACGTACAAGAAAAATCGGTTTATATAATTTTGACAGGTGATTTTGAAACTTCAGGATTATCCCCAGATAAAAATGCTATAACACAAGTTACATTTGAGGCACTCAGATCAGATACTTTAGAACCTATTGGCGTTTTTAATAAGTATGTTTACCCATACAAAAAGCGCGTTATTAATCCAGATAAGGTTAAAACAACTAAATCTAAGCGAGCTGTGGACGCTACAGAAGAAGGTGAGCTGCTTGAATACAACCCCAAAGCTCTTCAGGTTACAGGGATAACAATGGAGAAGCTGTATGAGGAAGGAGAGCAGCTAGACGATGTTGGAACATCTTTTCTTAAATGGATTGACTGCATTGATATTCCAGGTGAAAAAACTGGAAAAGTGTTACTATGTGGATATAATTTCACGTTTGACATTGGTTTTTTACTTCAGATGTTTGATTATACCGGAACAACTGAAAAGGCTGCAAAGCTTATCTTAGGCGACAAATTTACATCAAAAGGAAACACTGTATGGATCCCAAAATTCATTGATTTGATGCCTCTGTCACGAGCTATTGTTAATGATAGAGATGATGTGCCAAGCACAAATTTGGAGACAATTACTGGCTTATTTGGTATCGAAAATGATGACGCACACAATGCGTTACATGACGTAGAAGTTACAAGGCAATTGCTAAGTGTTTACATTCAAAAAATCAGGTCAGAAGGTGGAGGAGAAATCGAAATCAAAAAAGGTGAAAAAGACAGAGTGCACTTTCGCATATAATTGCACAATTTACAGTGCAGTTTTGACTCCGCTATTCATGGCGTTGATTACTGGAAGCGCGTCAATCTTATTGGCATACGTTTATTTGGCTGCATTCTATTTCATTGATAAAATGCTTTTATACGCATATTATTTTATAAACAGAATAAACATATGGATAAAGAGCAAAAAGTAATAATTGACCCAAACTTCCAGGAAGAGAAAGTAGAATTCAAAGCAGTAACAGACAAAGACGTATATTCGGTAGTTGGTGAAAATGGAAAATCAGTTGTTGAGATAACTGGGTACGATGTCAAGTTTAAGTTTAACTTCGATGTAATCGAAACCTCTGAAGATGTTGATGAGGCTAGCTATGGAATAGGTGAATTATTCAAAAAGTTGATAATGGAACAGTTAGTGTTGGAGCGAAATTCGACAACTAAAAGCCAATAATCAACCTATTATTATGTAAATGTTGGAGTTGGGGGATAGCATTCCTCAGCTCCTTTTAAAATTAAACCAAATGTCAAATTCAAAGAACTCTAAAAGGGGAAGAAAAAAGAAAGTTCAAGACCCTAACCTTGGTCCTGATGAGTTGCAAAAGTACACACAAGATATTGGTGGAGAGCTTGAAGGGAAAAACGATACTGAGCTCAAGATGAATCCAACTCACCTGGAATTTTGCAACCTATATGTTAATGGTGGTCCTGGATATGCTGGAAAGGCTGGAAAGTGCTACATGAAGGCTATAGGAACTCAGGCTAAAAACAAAGCGTCAGAATACGGAGCAAGACTACTTAAAAAAGAGCATATCATAGCAAAAATTAAGGAGCTTACTGAGGAAAATGAAATATCAATCATAGGAAGAAAGCTTATGGTTGAAGAGAATCTAATGAAGATTATGGATGAGTGTGCAAAAGGGTCATATAAAGACAAGTACGGAAACCCTGTTTCCCCAGCTGCTTTGAGATCTGTTGCTGTGAATGCGTCTAAAGCCCTGATAGATATTTGGGGGCTTAATAAACCTACCGAAGTTAAAATAACAGGAGAAAATGAGAAAGGAATCGTGTTCAACATCATCCAGCCAGGAAAAGAAGACAAAAAGTAAGCGTAAAATATCAGGAGCTGCCCTTTACAAGTTAGTTAGGAGCTATGCTTTTCTTATTATAGCCATAATTACATTTGTTCTTGCCCTTATTGATATAGATATGGCTACAAACATTCTCCAAGTGCTAGAAAAAATCTTTTTAATTACCCCATAAAAATAACGAATGAAGAAATTTTTATTAGATAATGCCAAGCTAGTGTTTGTAGTCGTAGGCTTTTCTGTCACACTATACAGCCAGCACCTTAGCTATGGAAAGGACATCGCTGAAATAAAAGTAAGGCAAGACAAACTAGAGCAAAAAATAGATGCTCAATATCAGCATATGGATCAAATTAAGCTTGATAAGGCATCGTTTGAGTATGCCATGCAAAACATATCAGACATGAAAGGTACGATCTATGAGATACAGAATGACATAAAAAAGATTCTAAGTCAAGGCAAATATGGAAAATAATTGAAAAAAGGAGGCTCAAAATTTTGTATCCTCCTTTTTTATTTGTATATTTGCATCATAATATTAAACAACGAACGATATGGGAGAAGACAATGAACTAGAACTTTTGTGACATACCCTAATGGAGAGGAAAAGCCACTTGATAAAGGGAGCTTATCATACACAATTTATCTTGATTGTAGCAGGGTTGGAAAATCAATTGAATTGCTGAGAGAATCTGTCAATTCTTTAATTACATTAAATGCTAAGCTAAGCGAGGAAGCTATCAATTATCTCAGAGGAAGAAGCAAGTCAAGCAGAAAGCACCCATATAAAGCTAAACAAATACTAAAAATGTTACAAATAAGTAAAATAAATTTATGAGAAATGAAACGAAACATAGGTATAATTAAAAAGCGAAAAAAGGTATGGGATTTATTTGGGTGGGGATATTTATCCCAGCCTGGAAGACTATTCAAGAACCATTGGCTTACATGTGGGTGCAGGATGTGCATAGCTGCTGCAAACATCCAGAAACAAGAAATACGCAAAGCTAGGCATATTAGCAAGCTTGAAATTAATAAGGAATTAGAAAGAATGATTAATAATGAAACTTGACAAATAATCAATATGTTAAAATCTATTTTAAAAGAAGCTTGGGTTCCACTTTTATTCTTTGGGATCACCTGGGTAGTAATATATCAAAATAACAAGTTATCTAAGGAGAACGACAGGCTCTCAGATAACACAGAAATCCTTATTGAGCAAAACGGAAAGTTTAAATCTGAAGTTGAGGTAATGCGATTAAAAAAAGATGAGCTAAAAAAAGTAATTGAAGCTGACTCATCTCTTAAATCACACCTGAGAGACTCTCTTAAAATTAAAGACAAACAAATTAGAACTCTTATTAAAGCGCAAATATCAATCAAAGATACGTTTGTAATGCCAATTTATAGAGATTCTATAGTTTACAAAGACACTATCATTCCAGTTAAAAAATTTAGGCATGAAGGAAAATTCATAACTCTTGATGGAACGATTAAGAATGATACAGTATTCACCGATTACGATTATAGCTCTGAAGCTGATGCCATAATTTATAAGAACAAGATTAAAAAATGGTGGTGGCAAAGAATATTTGAGAAGTCAAAGCTAAGAGCTTCGATTAAAGCTGATGACCCTAAGTGCAAAATCAAAATTCGTAATACAATCGTAATAGAGGAATGAGGGTTTTAGTATTGATCATTGCGCTGTTTGCTTTTACACAAACCACGAGTCAATACGAGCACAATGTAGCTATTGATGAAGAAGTTATAAGGTTTGAGCATGCCGTTAGAATTATTAAAAAGTATGAGACATTACACCAGAAGAAAGATTATCCTTATGTTGGATATGGTCACCTAGCTTTAAAAGGAGAGAGGTTTAAGCTTCCAGTAAACGAAAGTGAAGCCGACAAGCTCCTTAGAAAAGACTTGATGCAGAAAGTGTCGCAATTTAGGCGCTTTGGGAAGGACTCGCTAATACTTGGTGTTCTTGCCTATAACGTTGGAGAAGGAAAGCTTCTAGGTCTTGGTTCGCATTCAAAAAGCACTATTATTACAATGCTTGAATCTGGAAACAGGAACATAAGGAAGCAATACATTTCATATAACAGATATAACGGAAAGCCTGTTCAAAGCATAAAAAAAAGGAGAATTGAGGAGTTTGAAATTTTATACATTAAATAAAGATAGAAAATATGGATTTTGTAGGAAAAAAAGTAACGATTGTTAAGTCTTTAGATTTGGACTTATTTGGCTTGTTAGATTTGGTTGGTAGAAGTGGTGTTGCAATGGAACAGCTTGATGATCCTTCCAGGCGCAAGCAAAATAGAGGATGCTACGTAAAAATAGCTGGAGACCCATATCAGGAAGAGCAAACATGGTTTATCCCTCTAAGCGCTTTGAAAATAGCAGAATAAACATCTAAAAATTTTTTCATCTAATATTAAGAGTAATTAGGCGAACGGAACAGCATTTATTGCGCACAGTCTCAGTACATCGCCAATTTAGAGCAGAGCGCTCATTCCAGGGAGGACAATCGTTCCTCCCTACTTTAAATCGCGAGGTGGTGTAATGGCAGCATTTGAGACTCATTATCTCAAGGTCAGGTTCGATTCCTGCGATCGCAACTACTATTGCTGTGAAGCAACATTTTACTTTTGGATTCATACTTTTTAAATCTTTTTTATTTGTCATAGTTGGGAGCTGGATTAAATTCTAGCTCCCTTTTTGTTTTTTAACTAAAATTATTTGCATATGTAATTTTTATGCTTTATATTTGCACCATATAATAAAAAACGATTATGAAACACAAAATTAATGTACCGAAAGGTTGCAAAGTTGTAAGCGTAGAAACAACCGATGAGATGGTTGTTGTGAAGTTTGAAAAGGAAGAAAATGAGTTTAAGGAGAATGATATTGTTACATGTGAAACAGAAGGAATTAAATGGGTTGCTATATTTAAAGAAAAAATTAATTGCTCTTCATTCCGGTCTAAAGCAGTATACGCAGGGTCAATAAGTATATCAGATTGGACTTCATATGGTGAAAAAACAACTCTTGCAACCGACTCCGAAAAGCAACTCCTTTTCGATAAGCTAAAAGAAAAGTGTTTGATGTTTGATGGAAAAGATATTGTTAGGTGGAGAGCTGAACCATATCAAAAATATTTCTATTTGCCGGGGGATGGGGATATTGCCGAAACTAAAGATGACATGAGTAATTGGGATGACGGAGCTTATCATATTGGCAACTACTTCCCAACACGCGAAATGGCAGAGGAATTTCAAAAACAGTACATTGACTTATTAAATAACTTTCATAAAAAATTATAATATTATGGTAATAGAAGTAAGCGTAACGACAGGAATTCAAGGAGCGAGAAGAACAAGACAATTTGATGTTTATGATGGTTTGAGTGAAGAAGAGATTGAAGAGATCGCTTTTGAATATATGATTGATTTGATTGAGTGGGATTGGAAAAAAGTTGAATAAATTAAAATAAAATCCATGAAATACCTCAATCTCCACAAAGCCCTGTGGTTTATCATTGTGTTTATTTACACGGCTATTGAAGTTGCTTTCTTCATTTTTATGGAGTCAATATACTTTATTTGGTGCTTCAAATTCTTTAAATATGCATCATTTTTCAGGAACGACAGTATTTTAAGAGGACCTTATTACGCTGATAGAAATCCAATTGACACATTTAAAAGACATTATTGTTGGTTTGATTAATAATTAAAATAGAAAGTATGAGAAAATTTGCAGTTGGATATATTAACTTTTTTGACAATGAGCTTGTTGTTGAAATTGTGTGTGCAAGTGATTGGAAGGAAGCGATTTTTAATCACTCTAAAATGAAAAACATAGAATGGGGAGACTATTTCTATGGAGCTGACCTAGAAGAGTTTAAGAGGAGGTGCTTTAATTCAGATATGATGATTGATGTAGTTTTTATAAATAATTAAAATAAAAAAGTATGAAAATTCAAGAAGAAGATTTTATTTTGACAAGTGTAGATTCAAGCTCATATTTTTTCGACCTTGAATTGCTTGTAGAAGTTAATAAAAAGAACGTTGGATTCGTTAAAGAATTTAAAAACGTAGGGTATGGACTTGCACTTCCGCATGCTCTCAGGGTTATCGCAAAGCATAGATCGCTTGATGCAGATCATCCAGTTACGCTTGAAGAGTACATCACGCGTTACGAAAAAGCAGCAAATTCATTATTAAAAGTTAGAGTTGCTGGCAAATGAAAGAACTTGGTAGGAACGAAGAATGCATCTTCTATTTGAACGATGACTGCACATATTGGTGTAGATACGAAAATGCACTCATGAATATACAGTCAGAAAATTGGCACGTGCTTATGGTTTGTGATTTAAATGGAGCATTTAGTGAGACACTAATTATGAACTCTGAAACAAATCAAATTATAGATTCTCTTCCTACCAGGAACTTAGAGTCAATTGTATGTAGAATAGACATATTAAAATTAGCAAATAAGCATAATAAATGAAGCAAACAAAATTTAAGTTAGTGTCTAAACAAGAGCCACCAGAAAATGTTGAGCTGGTGGTTGAGACAGACGAAGGGCAGCACTACAAAGCATTCTGGTCGTCATCTGATAAGTGCTTTTATAGCAGAAAACCTGCAAGCGGCAGAGTAGTAATTTCAGCTAAAAAATGGACAAAATAGTATGGAAAAAGTAAAATTAGATATTGCGCTTAAAGGCTTTGAGTCTATGACATTTTATTGCACTTTATATGGAGATGTAAGCTTAGTGTCAGTCGAGAAAGACAACACTCTTTTCTTTAAGCCGCCAAAAGCCGTTGCGTTTCAAACAGACCGCTATGGAGTTCACAAAGACTACCCAGATGGAGAATGCGTTGTATTTCCTTCAAAAGATAAAAGGGATTGGGCTAATTTTCTAAAGCTCAATCTTCCAGAATTCTCATATGTAATGGCTGGAGATGACGTGAATGACTTGTGCGTTAGACACTACAAGGGAGATGGGTATTGTTATACTGGTGGAATTAATGCATCTATGGACGCGCAGTCATTAAAATGGGACTACGTTATTCCATTTGAACAGTACAATCCAAATTTATCTACTGAAGAGCTTAAAAAACTATCAATAGTATGATCAAAATATACGTAGCTGGACCATATTCAAAGGGAAGTGTTGTCGATAATGTTGATATAGCAATCCAGTACACTTCAGAGCTTGTTGATATGGGATACGCTCCATTTTGCCCTCATTTGTCTCACTTTGTAGACATATACAGCAAAAAGGCTTGGAGCACTTGGATGAAAATAGATCTTGAGTTTTTAAGTAGATGCGATGTGCTTATTAGAATTCCAGGAGATTCTACTGGAGCAGACATTGAAGTTGCTATGGCTATACGGTCAGGAATTCCAGTTCTAAATAACCTGGAAGAAGCGGAAGAGTTCATTAAACAAGCTAAAGAATTTATTAAAAATGAAAAACGAGCAAACTAGTATTGAATTTGAAATTACTGAGAACAAGAGATTGAGAAAGGAGCTTGACGAGCGCATTCAGGCAGTAAAGAAGCTTCCAACTACACGAGAGCGGTCAATCACAATCACTAAACTACAGGAAGCTGTAATGTGGCTTGGCATGGACTTAAAAAGACTGGGAGAGCAGAATCCTTATCCTTCAAGCAAAGATCCATCAACAGGTACAGTAATCGAGCCAACATCAGACGGGTTACAATTATAAAATAAAAGCCAATTAGGTGCAAAACAAGCGCTTGGTTGGCTTTTCTTGTTTAATGTGAATACTTATACCGAAACTAAATAATAATAGCTTAGATCGCCTAGAAACAATTCACCACCATCAAATCTATTATTAGTAAAAACATTAAACGACTTGAGATGGAAGAAAAAGCAACCTCAAGAAAAAAAATAGCTCAAATAAAACAAGGTAGGGTAATTAGCACTTGGGAGGGGATTAGAGAAATGTGCAAGGTGCTTGGGTTGGATAGGAGAGCTGTAATTAGAAACTTAAAGCAAGAGCCGCACTACAATAGCGTAAAAGGCTTCCAGTTTAAGTATGTTGATTAAATTAAATCACAATGGCTTATAAACAAAAATTAAAAGTTCCAGTTGGTCTGAAGGTTAACTTCAAACCATCTGAGAAACAATTCGTACTTTGGAAAGCACTTCAGCCTGAATGCCACATATGTGGTGGAGAGATAGTGCAATCATTAAAAGGAAACGACCACTTAGGAAACGAGATATACGCTCCAACTTGCAGCAAGTGTAAGAATGAGAACATACCTCAAATGATATTAGCTGGTAGATGAGCAGCCAGGCCTCTTAGTAATAAGGGAGCGAGAACATCTCTAATTGCTGGAAACCCCTTAGAGTTGCACGTACTAAACAATTGCAGGAATGTAGTTGTGGACTAGGTTAATGCCTAGTGTATAGTAAAAATCGTGTAAATTGGGAAATCGGATAAAAGCAGCGAAGCTTCCAGAACGGAAGAACGTTCATCGACTATTGCGAAAGCAAGTAGGTCCATAGCTGGATCGAAATGGGATGCCCCTATTATTAGGGTGAAGAGATAGTCAAGACTAGGCAGAAAGTGCTTAGCGATTCTTAAATCGGCTACAAATTAGCGAATTGTAGTAAATAAAATTGGGCTCAGCTGGTGGAGGTAAAAGTTATTTGTTGTGTATGTGGATTGCAACTAGCGCAATCAGGTTCAATGATACAAGATATGTACTTGCCAGAAAGACACTAAAAATCCTTAAAGAGACTACTCTTGTAACGTTTTTTAAAGTTTTGAAAGAAATTGGACTGGAAGAGAATATTAATTATAGCTATGATGCTATTAATGGAACAATTAAGTTCTGGAATGACTCAATTGTTATTTTAAAGGAATTGACGGCTTCTCCGACTGACCCTGAATGGTCTTCATTGGGTGGTCTTGAATTGACAGGAGTTGGAATTGATGAGTGTGACACTGTGCCAGAAAAGGCAGTAGACATATTGTTTTCTCGTATAAGACACAAGACAAGCTCAACATTTAAAGTTCCTAAAATGCTGCTTACATGCAACCCTAACCTGGCATGGCCAAGACCTAGATTTGTAATTGATCAGGATGGAAAAGATGTTGTAACTGCAAAAGGTGAATTTTACATTCCTTTTTCTTTGTTTGACAATCCAGACAAGGAGTTTAGAGATGTATATGCAAACTCACTGAGAAAGCTATCACCTCAGGAACAAAACAGGCTTTTATACGGAGACTGGAGATATGTTAAATCAAGCGATGCTGCATGCTACAAGGGATTCACCTCAGAAAAGCACTTAGTTGACAACTTAAAAGAGACTAGGTACGACCCAGAAAGACCGTACATTATTAGTTTTGACTTTAATACGTTTCCATACATGTCTACGCTTGGAATCCAGATAGATTACGAAACTAAGGAAGTGTTAGTGCTTGAGGAGTTCATTGGTTACGCGAAAGATAAAAGAAACAATTCTCCTGCTCAAGCAAGATACATTGATAAGCAGCTAAAACTAGCTAGGCAAGAGGCTAAGATTTTGATTACTGGAGACCCTTCAGGAACCCAAAAATCAACTCTTGTAGAAGAAGGAGTTAATAACTTTACAATTATTAAGGACAACATTACACTTGGGAGTCCTGAAGTGAAGATTCTGTCAAAGCAGCCATCTCAATCTACGCGTGTAGAATGGATCAACTCAATATTTGAGCGAAACCATGGAGACTGGAAGATACTTATTGACTCGAAATGCTTCAAGTTTATTGAGGATCTGGTATACCAGTTAAAAAATTCAGACGGGACAAAGAATAAGGATAAGATTTTTGACGCAACAGTAGGAGTGAAATATGAGAAATACGGACACTTAAACGACTGCTTTGAAATGGCTATGTGTTACTTCTTGTCAGAAGATTATGCTAAGTTCAAAAAGAAATCTATGTCAACTCCAATACCTTATTCTTCAGCTGTTAAACAAGTATGGAATGATTAAAATACACAGAAATGGCATATAAACGGTACTTGTCA
>JBFWMP010000093.1:0-11057 GCA_050251575.1 Clostridia bacterium | reverse complement strand
CTTTGGGCTGCTTCACCGTTGATGGTTAAGGTTAAACCGGGTTTGTCGCCAATTGCAATGATGTTAACACTGCTGACACCGCCAATCCCAGTTACTGCATAGGAAACGGTTTTTGGGGTAAAAACAGGGTTAAGGGTTCCCCCATTAACTGAAAGACCCACTAAATCCGCATTGCTGGAGGGCCCTCTCGTAATGTGCAGGGTATAAGTTTTTATAGTTGTATTATCAGACGCCCTGACGGAAATTACTAGGTCGTTATCCCCTTCATCTAAAGGAACGCTGATCATCTGGGTCCCTGTTCCTCCCCCCAGGCCATTCACACTTGCTACGGCTAGGCTGTCTGCCGGTGTTAAGGATATCTCTATATTAGCTACGACGTTATCTACACTTACACTGTAATTTTCAGTGTCGCTGTCAAAATTAGGAGTTAAAATGCCTGTATTGATCGTCAGATTATCCAGATGAGCATTGGTTACTGATGGTAAATCCCTTCGTATATGAAGGGTATAGGTTCTAGCCAGCTCTTCATCTTTAAAGTCAACTTTAATTTCTATGGTATTATCCCCTACATTAAGAGGTATGGTAGTTGTAGTAGCACTATCCTTTACCGTTCCATTCACTGTGAGATTGGTATTGCCCGGATACTCCAGAATGGGCATGACGCTGAGTTCTGCAACACTATTTGCCACATCCGGTAGATTATAATCTAATATATTTGGATCAAATCCCGGCAGAAGCTGGCTTTTTACAAATAGGTTGCTTAAGCGTGGCGAGAGGTTGAGCCCTGTGGGGATTGTTGTTTGTCCATCATCATTGAACCCCCAGCCGATTACTGTCCCGTCACTCTTTAATGCCAGCGAATGAAAACTTCCGGCTGCTATTGCCACCACATCGCTTAGTCCCGAGGGGATTGTTGTTTGTCCATTATTATTACTCCCCCAGCCGGCCACTGTCCCATCACTCTTTAATGCCAGGGAATGAGACCCTCCGGCTGCTATTGCCACCACATCGCTTAGTCCCCAGGGGATTGTTGTTTGTCCATCATCATTGAACCCCCAGCCGGCTACTGTCCCATCACTCTTTAATGCCAGGGAATGAGACCCTCCGGCTGCTATTGCCACCACATCGCTTAGTCCCCAGGGGATTGTTGCTTGTCCATAATTATTATACCCCCAGCCGTCCACTGTCCCGTTACTCTTTAACGCCAGAGAATGCTTATATCCTGCTGCTATTGCCCCCACATCACTTAGCCCTGTGGGGATTGTTGTTTGTCCATAATCATTATTCCCCCAGCCGTCCACTGTCCCGTTACTCTTTAATGCCAGCGAATGAAAATTTCCGGCTGCTATTGCCACCACATCGCTTAGTCCCCAGGGGATTGTTGTTTCTCCATTAACATTATACCCCCAGCCGACCACCGTCCCGTCACTCTTTAATGCCAGCGAATGATTATATCCTGCTGCTATTGCCCCCACATCGCTTAGCCCTACAGGGATTGTTGTTTGTTGATAATTATTATACCCCCAGCCGACCACCGTCCCGTCACTCTTTAGCGCCAGCGAATGAAACCCTCCCGCCGAAATCCTTTGACACGATGCATAAGCAGTATCCACGGTATTGGCGGCATGAACCTCCGATACAAATATGAAATTAGCTGCCATAATACATACCATCACAAGTAAAGCTGTAATTCTTCTTGTTTTATTCTTCATGATATATTCCTCCTCTTTTATCACTTCAATTTTTCTTTCTGAGCCAGTTGAAAAACCTCGCTGGCAGATATTTCGATTTTGTTGTCCCACCTGATACAATCGCCGTCTGTCATTGCACGGTGAAAAAAGGCTTTGTCTGCAAGCATGCCAAAACGGACGGTATGCAGCCTGCTTGAAAAATTCAATATAACACTGCTGCCGTTATCAAGCTGGACCTCCAGTCGATAATCCTCTTTTGGTATGACATTATTTATCTGAATCATTGTATCGCCTCCATAAAAATAAGAACCCCACCCGTTAACGCAATCAAAGATTGCTAACGGGTCCCGGGAACCTTGTTGTATTCACAATACGGATGGATTTCCAAGTGTCCAATTCGTCCCAGTATCATATTTATTATGCCATATACTTCCACAGTTTGTTTCGACAATAATACGCAAGAGACATGATTCTGGTAGCAACTTTAGCTATAGTCATTAAATCCTATTTTTAATGTGATTTTAATATTTCATCTTCTTTTACTACCCTGAGCATCTCATTTGTATGCATAACTATATCTGCATGATACTATTTATAGCTTTTTAAACAATAACTATTACTGAATGTTATTCTGCAAACTCTTTAAAAATCCTGCATATTTTGGAATATATTTACTAAAATTCTAACAAATTTATACAAAAACACAAACCGCAGGCATCGGTGCTCTTTGCACCATTGCCTGCGGTTTCAAAATCTTAAGTTGTGAAGTTCCCACCGTCGAATCCAGCTTTGGCATTGTATGGACGTATTGTCATACATCCCCTAAACTGCATTTCCGATTTTCGGTCGTATATCCATACGGCCCTACATATGATATATATGCCATCCTAAACGTATGCGAAGGGTCTTAGCACTTAAGCAACTTCTAAGATTCTTCATTTCACTTTGTTTCATTCGGAACAATACAAGACGGGCTTTATTAGTGGTTTTGAACGGTTCTTATTGTGATACATTGCTTTGGCCATCATAAGTTGTAATAATTTTATATAAGTCGGGACGACGATCCCGAAAGATTCCCCATTCGATACGTTGTGTTTCCAATTCATCTAAATCAAATTCTGTCAATAATACCGTTTCTTCTTCGCGGCCTGCTTCCGCAATCTTATTGCCTTGGGGGCCTGCGATAAAAGATGAACCATAAAAGGTAATCTTTGAGTCTTCATCGGTTTCAACGCCGACTCTGTTTGATGCAATCACAGGTATGAGGTTGGCCGCCGCATGCCCCAGCATACAAGCCTGCCAATGCTCCTTAGAGTCAATAGCCATATCCTGCGGCTCAGAACCTATCGCAGTAGGATAAAACAGTATTTCCGCACCCAAAAGTGTCATGCACCTTGCCGCTTCAGGAAACCATTGATCCCAACACACACCAACACCGATTTTACCATAACGCGTATTCCAGACGCGAAAACCCGTATCTCCCGGATTAAAATAAAATTTTTCTTCATAACCGGGACCATCGGGAATATGACTCTTACGGTACTGTCCCAAAATTTCTCCATCCGCATCGATTACTGCCAACGAGTTGTATCGTGCCCAATTCTTTTTCTCATAGAAACTGATGGGCAATACAACTTCCAACTCTTTTGCAACATTTTTAAAATGATTGACTGCCCGATTTTCTTCCAACGTCGTAGCATATTGATAGTAATCGGACTTTTCCTTTTGACAAAAATAAAGCGTCTCAAACAACTCTTGCAATAGAATAATTTGAGCTCCTTTAGCGGCTGCCTGTCGAACCAATGCATCTGCTTTAATAATATTTTCTTCAATGTTGGAGGAACAACCCATCTGTGTTGCTGCTACCTTAACTTTTCTCATTCATATCACCTCGTATTTTTTGCAGCTATCATTTGCTGAGTCGCACAATGTACATTGCCGCCCTCTCTGATAATTGACATCCCATCTACTTTACGAATCCGTCTTTCCGGAAAAGTTCTTTGTAAGACTTCTTCTGCCAACCTGTCGGTTCCTTCCGCATCTCCGCCAAATAGAGGCAGAATAATTCCTCCATTAACAAAATAAAAATTAATATAACTTAGTGTTAACCGCTTATCTCCATTCATACGTTTAGGTGGTTGTTCTATAGGTATAATTTCAAAATTTCTTCCTCTTGCATCTGTCATGTTTTCTAGAATCTTGAGATTTTCTCTGGTAATCTCATAGTTCTCATCCTCCGGATCATCACATACCTGCATGAGTATCTTTCCCGGAGCTGCAAAACAGGCAATATTATCGATATGTCCATCCGTTTCATCGCCAAACAAACCTTGTTTTAACCATATTATCTTTTCGACATTCAAATACCTTATAAGATATTCTTCTATCTGTTCCCGACTAAACTTTGAGTTCCTATTCGCATTTAGCAAACATTCTTCGGTTGTTATGAGAGTACCTTCTCCATCGACATGAAAGGAACCACCCTCCATGACGATAGGTGCATCAAAACTGGGAACATGATAATGTTCAAGGATCTTTGGTGCAACTTGGTCATCCAAATCCCAGGGAGCATATTTACCTCCCCAAGAGTTAAATACCCAATTCACCCCCGCTACCTTCCCTTGCTCGTCCATCAAAAAGGTAGGACCATTATCCCTAATCCATGCATCATTATGCTCAATTTTAAGAAATTCAATATTGCTGTCTTCAAACAGTGCTGATATATTTTTAAACTCTTCCGGATTTATAATTACTGCAACCGGCTCAAATTCTGCGATTGCGTTAATAAATTCCTGATAACCATTGCAAACCAATTGATATTCTTCCGGATAACACATGGATTCCTGAATTGGCCAAGAAACAAATGTTCTTTGGTGACTTGTCCATTCGGCAGGCATCCCATAATTTAAGTCTGTTGGATACATACTATTCCTCTCTTTGCTTCTTTCTTTTATTTTGCTCAATTTTTCATATAATAACATATTGTATAGAAAAAGAAAAGACTAGATGAATAGTACTAATAATACAATCACCAAAATACCTCCAAGAATAAACGGAGCATACGTCATACTATTCAGGCTCTTACGCAATTTGTTCAAAACTGATGCTACATCATATAGTTCACCATCTGCACCGTCAACTATACTATCGAGATAATGGAAATGTTTTTTATCTCTGCTGAATAATAATCTTAAGTACTTTTGAATTTTTTGTTTTATACGGTAGACATATCTTATCTCCGTCTTTATCAATAGTTTTACCGCCTTTATTACACTATAAACAATACTGCTCATACTTTGGTCTACAGCATGGAGAATTATCGAGCTGAACCGGTACATCACTTTCATTATCGGAACATAGATATTCTTTTCGATGCTGAACCACTGCAGCGAAGGATTAATATACCAGCTTTCAGTCCCCTCTTCTTTTCTTAAGTACCTTCTTACAATGCCAATATAGATAAAGATTCCGAGCGCAGTGGTTACAATAACAGAGTTAACTGTATCTATTGTATAAAACTTGATTGTCATCCCCTCATCAATACCAAATACTTCCAATGCGCCGTTTAATATTTGGATAAAGATATTAGGGAAAATGCCTATAATGATAATCATTAAACTTAATATGACCAGAGGTACTCTTACTCGCGTGTAAATATATTTTTTATACTGTCCCCTATACTTTTGGTTGTTTTCCATAAATACAGCAACAAAAATCTTTAATAAATATACTACCGTCAGTCCACTGCTCAAAATAAATATTATTTCCGCAGCTAAAAACCATCCGCTATGGTATAAGTGACGGACCTCCAATAAGGCCTCATGCAAAAGTGTTTTACTTGCAAATCCATTAAATCCCGGTATTCCCATAACAGCAAAAGTACCTATTAAAAATAATGTTTTGAATATGGGTTTATGCTTGCCAAAGCCT
Source organism: Clostridia bacterium (assembly GCA_050251575.1). Classification (GTDB taxonomy): domain Bacteria; phylum Bacillota; class Clostridia; order SK-Y3; family SK-Y3; genus X23. Next base: position 5,436 of record JBFWMP010000093.1, on the reverse strand, counting down.
CTAACCTCATTAATACTCAAATCATGCAAAACCATATATATGATTCCTGCACCCAGAAAAAGCAAGGTTTTAAATATCGCATGATTGACAATATGATACATCGTTCCATAAAAAGCGATAGCCTTATGCTCTCCCAGAAAACCCATCAACCCTATTCCCATCAGGATATATCCTATTTGACTCATGCTGCTGTATGCAAGAATTCTTTTAATATTTCTTTGAAATATCGCCAAAACCCCTCCCATAAACATATTTATAAGCCCTAATATAAATATTGCAGCTGAAAGTATAATGTCACTCTGCATAATAATGCCTACAGTAATCAATATTCCAAAAACACCCGTTTTCAATAATATTGCGGATAAAATGGCACTCGCCGGTGCGGGAGCTGCAGGGTGGGCTTTGGGAAGCCATACATGCAGTGGTACCATACTTGCTTTAACACCAAAACCAATAATAATTAATGTACTAATCAAATATTTTATTGAACCCAATAACTCCATTCGAGCAGGAAGCTCGCTGATTATTAATGTGCCTGTATAATCAAAAAGCAAAAACAAGCCCATCAAAAGTACCATCCCGCCTCCAACTGCCATACCGATATAAGATCTGCCTGCTTCATGTGCATATTCATCTTCATCATGAATCACAAGAATGTAAGAAGTAAACGACATTATTTCAAAAAAAGCAAATAAATTCAAGAGATTTTCGGATAGAAAAACTCCAACAGTAGCACTAAGCGTAGCCATAAAAAAAGCATAATATCTGTTTCTGTTTTTATATTTAATTAGATATTTAGTAGAATATATGATAGCCAAAAACCAAATAAACACTGTAATCCATATAAATATATATCGAAATACATCCAGCTTCAGATACAAGCCTACCCCCATGATATCAGGTATAAATACATTGATAGGTCCCGCGCTTACCAGCTTATATAATGCAGTTACTCCTACTAAAAGTATCCCTGTAACTACAATATTAAAAATATTTCTATAATACTCGCTTTTCCGTCCGATTATATAACTAATCAACGCACCTGCTGCCGGCAGCAGGAAAATACCTAGTACACTCCATTCATTCATTAATGTAATACCACCCTCCTGGTTATTGACTATATCACTACTCGAACAATTTCTTTAATAAAGTTTAGCAAGACATTTGGGAAAAACCCTAAAAATACTGTAATTCCGGTTAAGATAATGATGGGAATGAGCATTTTTAACGGTGGCTCTTTCCTTTCTTGATATTCTGCACTCTCTCCACCCGGAAAAAAAGCAGCAATAATTATAGGCAGTAAATAAGCTGCCGTAAGGAACGCACTTAACAATAGTATGACTACAAATAGAATCCTGTTAGCATTAAGCCCTCCAAGAGCCAGATACCATTTGCTTACCAAGCCATTTGTAGGAGGTATTCCGATTAGGGAAATAGAGGCTATGCTAAAGCACCACATTGTAATTGGCATTGTCTTTCCTATTCCTTTGATATCACTGATATTTTTCTTACCCGTCATAAAATAAATGGCACCGGCACAGAAAAAAAGAGTGATTTTTATCACTGCATGATTCACAAGGTGTAAAAGGCTTCCAATTAGTGCATTGCCGTTAAGCAAAATAATTCCTAAGAGGATATACCCCAACTGACTTATGGTTGAATATGCCAGCCTTTTTTTCAAATTTTCCTGATGCAGTGCAAGAAGTGAGCCTAAAAGAATGGTAATGATAATTAGAACACTTAGATAAATGTTATCATGAGTGGCTCTTACTGCTTCTGCTCCAAAAATATAATAGGTAATACGAATAATAGCAAAAATACCCGACTTCACTACTGCTACTGCGTGCAATAATGCACTCACTGGAGTAGGTGCCACCATTGCGCCGGGCAGCCAAGAGTGAAAAGGAACAATGGCTGCTTTCACTCCAAAACCAAGAAACATAAGTACATATATTATCGATAAAAGCTGCGGATTTTGTAATGCTGCAGCATCTAACACTCCCTGTGCCTCAAAAGCCATATTGTTATTAATACTGAACAGCAAAATCATGCCACACAACACTAAAGTGGCTCCTCCAAAAGAATAAATCAAATATCTTTTTCCACTACTTAATGCTTCCTTTGTTCCCGAATGAATGACTAAAGGGAAAGTTGCCAACGTCAAAAGCTCATAGAAAATATACAATGTAAATAAATTACCTGCAAAAGCAATTCCCATCGTAATTCCCAAGGTAAGAATAAAGAATACAAAGAATATCCTTTCTTGCCCCTCATGCTTCATATAATCTATGGAATAAATAGTTGTAAATATCCATAGTGTTGAGGCTAATGCTGAAAATAAGATGCTCATCTTATCAACTCTGAAATAGATATCGAGAAAACTATTCATCGTCCAAAGATGAACTGCACTCTCACTTTTAGCTGCTATAATAAATACCATCGCAATAAAATTAATAAGTACTGCCGATATGATAAACACATTTCTTCTATTTTCTTTTTTAAATTGCAGAAATGCTACCATAAGTGCTATTGCAAATGGAAAGAGTATCGGAAATAACACCAATAACTTGCTCAACCCTTTTTCCTCCTCATGTTAAACCTTTACTAATCATATCCATAATACTGTTTGCTGCAATGCCCGCATAAATCATAGCTGCCAACAACAGAAATACAGGAATCAAGTGTTTTAATGGTTCGTGTTTTGAACTATATGTTTTATTATCCAGGTTTTCTTCACCAAAAAAAGCATTAATAACAATGGGAAAATAATATAATGCATTCAATAAGCTGCTTAGTAAAACAACCCCAATCATCAAGGACTTTTGTCCTTCTATGGATGCAAGCGCAAGATACCATTTGCTTATAAATCCCGGCAAAAGCGGAATTCCTATCATAGATAGTGCACCAAGAGTAAACAATCCTAACGTCACAGGCATTTCTTTTCCGATTCCCTTTAAATCTACCAGACTCCTATGACCGGTTTGTTCAATCATGGCACCAACCGTCAGAAACAACATTGACTTTGTGACAGCATGACTGATGATATGAAAGATAGCCATCACCAGACCAAGCTTATTTCCTATGCCGATACCTAAAAATATATATCCCATTTGTGCAACACTAGAGTATGCAATAACCCGCTTTATGTCCTTTTGAATGATTGCAAGAACAGAACCCATAATCATCCCGGCAGCACCTAAGATTAATATCAAGTCAAGAATAGGAAATTCATTGATAATTCCTAATCCAAACACTCTATATAGTATTTTGATGAGAAGAAGTATATAACCTTTCAATACAAGAGCGGATAAAATAGCACTGGAAGTGGAAGGAGCACTTGAATGGGCATCCGGAAGCCAGATGTGCAGTGGAAACATTGCACTTTTTACACCTAATCCTACAGTAAACAATCCCAACGTGATTAAAATCGTCTGTTGATACTCTTTATACACAAGAACTATTTCTTTATGTGCGAAAGTCATATTCAAATTTCCGGTTATCGAATATAAAAAAGCTATTCCCATCAGAACAAGTCCGGAACCCAGGGTACTTAATATGAGATACTTTAAAGTAGCTTTTATATTTTCCTTCTTATCTTTAACTGCCACAATTCCACAGGATGCCAGCGTACTAAGCTCTATGAAAACAAAAGAATTAAATAAATCGTTTGAAAATATAATTCCAAGCAGTGACGCTATCAAAATATTAATCAGAAGATAATAAAACGATATCCTATGTTCCTTAATATCCTTATGTATCACATAAACCGAATACCATATTATTAAGAAGCATACAACTGTAAATAACACTGCCATAATTGCTTCAATATATCCAATATAAAACTCAATACCCCAGGGAGCATCCCAGTGCCCAATCCGATATAAAAACTGACCTTTTTGTGAAACATAAAATAACGTAAATGCTGCCAATATAATCGAAGTACCCATGGATATTAAGCTGATTGCTTTAACGATATAATCTTTCTTTATCAAAGGTATCAATATTGCACTAAGAAACAGCACTAAAATGATTACTAATGGAAAACTCTGAATATAAGTCATCTTACTCCTCCCTCATGTTCATAATTTCATCCAACTCTATCGTGCCATACTTATTATAAAGTGCTACCGTCAATGCAAGTGCAAAAGAGGTCATGCTGACCGCCACCACTATGCCTGTCAACATTAAAGATGTCGGTATAGGATTGACATATGCATCAACACCCTTATGAACTCCGATAATAATAGGGGCATCACGTCCATCAATATATCCCTGAGCAATAAAAAACAGAAATATTGATGTATCCATGATATTCATCCCTATAATCTTTTTAATCAAGTTATTATGGAGTAAGAAGGTTACAAAGCCTACACCAAATAATACTATAGAACCTACTTCAAAATACTTTGTTGCAAGCATTTCCATCTTATATTTCTCCTTCATAAAATAATGTAAATAACAAGTACATCGTCATGGAAACAACAATCCCTACCGCGATATTTAGCGGCAATATATATCCTGCACTGAATATTCTGCCCGGCGTACCTAAAGGCATAGTAAACACCTCTATATGGCTGCCCCCCGTGATAAAGCTGTATCCTTTCAGCACACCATAAAAAAGTAATGAAATACACATCAAACTCATTAGTCTTTTATAAGAAATCTTTTTCTGTGCTTCATCCTTACCATACACGATATGGTATAATATCAAGCTTGCTCCTAATATCGTCCCTCCGGAAAATCCTCCTCCGGGAGAAAGATGTCCATGAAATATGATATAAATGGCGAATATCTGAATAAATGGAATTATAACCTTACTGATTTCTTTTAAAATGATATTTTTCATTTCTACACATCCATCAATTTTCTTTTTTCAATACTACTAACACAACCACCGCTGCCGTGAAAAGTACAATTGCCTCTCCGAAGGTGTCAAAAGCTCTATAATCTAATATTACTCCTGCAACAATATTTAAGGCCCCTGTTTCTTCTACACCTTTCTCTATATACCTCTTAGCCACATAGTTATTAGCAGGATTATCCGGCTTTCCAAAAGCAGGGAGATCATATACCCCTATAAGCAAGATTCCTATTAAAATCCCGGTTAAAACGATAGCAAATATTTTTTTCATTTACCAGTCCCTCTGACTTTTTTTAATGTAAATATAAATAGCAATGTAGTTATACCTGCTCCTACTGCTGCTTCTGTAATCGCCAAATCCGGTGCATTAAGCTGCTGCCATAGAATGGCCATCACCAAACTATAAGCTGTAAAGACGATAATCGCCCCCAACAAACTTCTTATTGCTGATACTGCAATTGCAGCCCCTATTAAAAATACCATCATAATAATACTAAATATCTCCATACTTATTCACTCCATTATCTTTTTCACTATGTCTCTTGATAAATACTGCTTTTGCAATCATATGTGTA
>JBFWMP010000092.1:0-11065 GCA_050251575.1 Clostridia bacterium | reverse complement strand
TCCTCTCTCTTTTGTTTCAGGTATTCCCCGAAATTGGTGGTCTTGTGCATGGCGGTTTTTATCCTTGCAGCCTGTTTACTATATGGCTTACGAGCTTACGATAATATGGGAGAATGGGGATGGTCAAGAGGGTTTTGTAAAAATGCTGAACGAGTGTGTAGCTGTCTTGAAATCATCACTGAAGGTATGGCAACAGAATGCTTGTGTCAATCGGTCTCTTTTCTTGGCTCAACAATTGAGAAGCATTCATCGACGATGGTATCCAGCTGCTTACGTGTCGATAGGAAATCGAGCGTTCTTACTGAGACTGCGCAGTACCGTGGTACTGGTCAACTCCTGATTTTTTAGTGTTCTCGATGCCTGAATGCCGAGTTGCCGTCAAGGTTCTGAAGCAGGATGGCTCTCGTCCTCTTGTACTCATCCCCGATGAACCCGAGCCTGAGCAGATAACACCTGAATGCGTACTTGTCGTTGTCTCCCTCGACCGAGGATGCCAGCACGCGCTTCTGCCTGCGTGCCATCTCACAGAGCTTGCCGATGAAGGATGCATAGGCCTTTGCCTCGTCGGCCTCCCCGCTGAGGTTGAACCATGGGAAGCCCACCCACTCGCTGGTGACCACCACCTCAAGCGAATCGGTCCGGAAGGCCCGCTTGAACAGTCCCTCCTTGGCCTTCACCATCTGGATGAGCACATCCAATTGGGAATCGGTAAAGTCTGCCCTGGGCAGGTTGATGGTGAGCTTGTCGGCTTCCTCAATCCCGTCGCTCTCGTAGCCGTGGTTCTTCAGGTGCTCCAACAACCGCTTTACCGTTGCATCGTCCATGCTCTCGGGGATGCTGAGCTTGCCGCTTCGGTCCAGGATGCAATCCCCGATCTCATAGTTGCAGGTCGGGTACATCATGTACCTGGGCAGGGTGTTCAATGCATCCGCGATATCGTCGGCCAGTTTCTTGCGTTGCTTGGTGCTGATGCGGTAGGGGATGACCATCCTCATGAGCGCACCTCCGTTTCAGTCGTTTCGGCTGTTTGGTCGGTACTCTCGATATTGAACACCCCGTCTGTAAGCTGTTTGCAGAATTCCTCGTATCCCATGTGCCCGTTTGACTTCATGGCCTTGCTTGCCTGCTGAAGTTCCTCTTTCGTCCAATCCTTGCCCATGCTCTGGTCTCCTTGCTTTTTGGTATGTGTATGTACGCTCTTGTCGGCAAGGATAGCAAGTTATAGTAAATGTTACCGATTGGTTAGGTTTATTTTGGATGAGCAGGAATTCCAAAATATCTCATTTAGACTGCTAATTGAGGGAAAACAAGAATCAAGGGTTTCCAAAAAGCTAAAGAGCTTCGGGCAGAAATGGTTATGTTTCTTTCCGTCTGGTTATATCCTTCATGCATATTTGATCGGATTCTGGTCAAGAGAAAGGTGCAGGAGAGGGGAATAAACGCCAGCATATCTTGGCGTCCAGGTACTTGGGCTATTCGCTTTCTTGTTCCAATGGGTATTTCCCAGAGTGAGAATGATTCTATTACCATTTCTCCTGTTGCCTCTCAATGATTGATGAATTGTTATAAGCTTCCGATGGTCGTCTCCAAGTTGAACCGCAATGACCCTGTGCATTTGAGCATTAGGATACCGCCAAAATATGCAGTATCGCAAATTATGGGTTACCTGAAAGGGAAGAACACCCTGATGCTGTTTGATAGGCACCCGGAATGGAGGCGCCGAGTAGGGCGAGACTGAACATTTTGGGCGCGAGGATATTATGTGAGCACAATGAGCCTGAATGAGGAAGTAATAAAGAAATACATCCGGAATCAGGAAGATTCAGACAAAATCGGCGCCGGGCTCTGACTTTGCCCCTTTAGGGGCAGCAAGTAACGGGCCCATTATAGGGGCATTTCAAGCCATCGGCTATGCCGGTGATCATGAAGTTGTGAGCTTTTATTAATAAATGACTTTCAAGATAGATAATATATGTGTATAATGCTAAACAACTGCAAGCTCGATGCAATATGCTTTATGCTAATTGCTAATATTATTAGGAGGTTCAATAATGGATCTACAGTCCTTTAGTGAATTTCTGAAGCAAAAACGCGATCAAAGAAATCTGACTAATAGCAAACTAGCACTGATGGCCAGAATTTCAGCAGTCTATTTAGGAGAGATCATTAACAATAAGAAATTGCCCCCTGATAAGAAAACCCAGTATGCGTTAGCTGAAGCTTTACAACTTTCAGAATCAGAAAGATCAATTTTTTATAATTTGGCTGCGTGCGAACGACAAGAGATTCCTGTTGATATTTACGACTATTTACTTGAATCAAAAAGCTTGTTGGATTATATCCGTAAACTTAAAGCTGAGAAAGGACAGAATAAATTCGATGAAAACAATTGAACCAATTAAGAAACCCATTGAAGCAAAGGGTCATACACCACAATATAGGATGCATAAATATTTCGCCCGTAGACCATATAATGTGTTTAGTAATTTAATAAATCACTATTCAAATAAGAATGATATTGTCCTTGATTGCTTTTGCGGAGGTGGTGTAACAGTTTTCGAAGGCATGGCTCTTGAGAGAAAGGTAATCGGTGTTGATATCAACCCTCTTGCAACATTTATAACCAGAATGCAGATGTTCAAAGGAGACATTGAGTACCTAAAGAATACTTATAATGACTTTATCAAACGGATAAAAGCTAAATATGAGAAATGGTATTACATAGACTTTGGTGATGATCATGGAATTTGTGAATGGACCGAATGGGCATACGTTGTTACATGCCCAAATTGTGGCAGTTCCATTATTTTAAGTGAGAATAATAAATTAAAAAATGGAGTATATAGGTGCTCAAATGTTGATTGTGAGTGTTTCTCAAATGGAGTGAAAAGGATTGAATGTTTACCAAACGGCAGCGTCCCATTGAGAGTCAAATACAAATCTTCCAAAACAGGTGTAATCCATGAAAGGGAAATCAATTCGGTTACACAAATTTGTGATTTTGATGAACTTTGTAATATTGTCGCTAAGTTAAAAAATAAACCTAACTTTGAGATACCTATGAATTGGGATAGGCAGCATGAGGATAGGTTGTTTGAGCGTGGTGTTATTGAATATAAAGATATATTCACAAAAAGGAATTATGCCATTAATTGCTGCATTTTTAATGATATTTTAAGTCTGAAAAATGTTTTGCCTCTTGATATATATGAAATGCTATATTTTCTATTCAGCTCATCATTGCGTTATACAAACAATATGACGAGAGTAACGGAAAATTGGGAGGGCGGCAAACCAACTTCAATGGATAAGCATGCATATTGGTTGCCTAATCAATATGTTGAAACAAACATCATTGATGTTATCAGTAAGCGAACTAAGGCTGTAATTACTGGCGTTAAATATTCGAAAGCAACGTTACCAGAACAATTTATCGAAGTTTACTCTTTTGAAGAACTGAAAAACAAGAATGGTTACCTGGTGCTTAACAGAAGCTCGGCAAGTCTTCCAATACCTGATAAATCAGTTGATGTGGTGATTACTGATCCGCCTTATGGCAGTAATGTTCAATATGCAGAGTTGTCCGCAGTCTGGAATGCTTGGTATGAAGTCTTTAGTAAGCTGGATAGTTTTATTTATAGAGATGAAGAAGCAGTCGTAAACCGTAAAGTCAAAATCCCAGGAGCAAAAACAGAAATCGACTATGAAGAATTGCTGTTTAACATTTTCCTAGAATGTAATCGGGTTCTTAAAGAATCGGGGTACATGGTTTTTACCTTTAACAATAAAAACATTAAGGTTTGGATAGCCATGCTCAGAGCAGTCGCAAAGGCGGGCTTCTATTTGCCAGAAGACGGAGTTCTTTTTCAGGACTATATCCAATCGTATAAAAACACTGCTCATCTGAAGTATGCTGGAAATATCCATGGTGACTTTATTTACTCCTTTATTAAAGGGGATAATCCTTCATCATCGATACTGGATGGCTTCTCATTGCAAAAAGTTATTGAAGTAAGCATAGATGATCAGATTGAAAAACTTTATAAGCAGCGTGAAGGTTATACAACTACTGAATTGTATCAAAAAATCTTTGCAAAGCTCACTTGTGTTTTAATGGCTTACATTACTGCGCACCTTAATGATGAAAGTGAATTACTCCAAGTGGAAAGTTATTCAAATGATTATTTTAACAATCAGTTGAAGAAGAAATTAACTTATACTAATGAGATTTGGGTAAAAAGGAAGTAGTCGTCGTATGAAAGAACTTCTCGAGAATTATCAGCTTTATCAAGATAAAGATTTGCAGGGCTTTCTACTCAATCTAGAATGCCGATATAATATTGTTGACTTAACTTATAGGTATAGCGATTCTGTTAATTTTTCCGAGAATACGGATGTTCCTTTTCATCAGTGGTTTCGTTATCGAGAAGGATTTTCTGGAAATCTAATTGCTGAACTTATAACAGATTCTGGTGCCTCTAAAAATGAGCTGATCGTTGATCCTTTTAGTGGGTCTGGGACAACCCCTGTAGTTGCAGTTCACAATGGTTTTAATGGCTTGGGTGTTGATGTTAATCCGCTGTCGGTCTATATCTCGAACGTAAAGATGCATCAGTATACGAAAACCGAATTGATGAATTGTAGGAATCTAATTGATAGCTTGCCAGAACACTTAGATGCCAGAGTTAATAAATTTCATGCAATCGAAAAATATTTTGAGATAATAAATTTTAAAGCGCTATGTGGATTAAAAGAATTCATTGATAGCATAGAAGATACGAGCTCAAAACAAATCCTTATGACTGCCTTTTTATGCATCATTGAGGCGTGTTCAAATCGGCGGAGAGATGGGAACGGTTTAAAAACTGTTTTTACAAAGGTTTCCAATGTGAGAGATTATTTCCTGAGAAAAGTGGAAGAAATTCTATGTGATTTGGAATCGACACTATCTACTAACCTCGGGAATGGGATATGCGTAACGGAAAGCGCTACAAAACTTTATTCAATATACAATAACATCAATAGAGATAAGGGCTTGAAAGTAGGTACGATTATCTTCTCTCCACCGTATCCCAATTCATTTGATTATTTCGAGTCCTATAAATTGGAGCTGATCTTTGGTGAATTTGCAAATAATGTAAAGGGTATTGATAAATTCAGGAAACAAGCTGTTAGGTCTTTTATAAATGCAAGTGATCAATACGAATCTGAGAAGTATATCAACCGATTGGCCTCTGAGATTGAAATAGCAATTCCCTTGAAGGAAGCCGAGACGGGTAAAAAGGACATCCGAACTAGAAAAGTTCCGAATATGATAAAAGGTTATTTTTATGATATGCAGGAAATAATTAGGCAATGTGAGCTATGCCTTGAGAAGGGCAGGAAAACATATATAGTAGTTGATCAATCATCTTACGTAGGTGTGATAGTTCCTACAGATCTGTTATTGGCATATTTGGCTGAACAGGTTGGTTTTAAAGTTGAGCAAATTATAAAGTGTAGGAAATGCCGTACATCAACGCAGCAGTTGAATAGATTCCCATATTTAAAAAACGCGTTAAGGGAGAGTATTGTTGTATTAGTGAAAGAATAAATACCAATAGGGACCTGCCGCAATTATGAGTTTTCCGACGGTCCCGATTACCTATATCCAGTTTTGATAGTTAGTAAATAACAATGTTAACTTATCCATGGGGCACCTTATGATTTCGCTTGTGTTGTCAAGTAATTGTGTGATTTTTGATTGTGCGCCGTCTTTGAGGCAAATTTCTGGAGTATTAGGAAGAAAAATATCAGACCATAACAAGAGATGTTTCTTCAGGTAGTTAAACTGATTGTAAAGTGTGGTTCTAGAAGACCAGATATCTAGTAACTTCAAGGTAGCATCGAACTTGTCATTTAGGGCAGCTAGGACGATTTCCTTATTCGAAGCATTCAAGGTCTCAATCCGAGGATAAGTTTCTCTCAGGTATAAAATCTTTTCGTATGCTTCAGTGATTCCTCGTTCACCTAAATCTTTTGCGATGTACATTGAGTACGCGAATTCGAATTTCGACATTTTCCCTACAATTGATAATAGGTTAAATGCATAACGATACGGGAAGTAAGGAACTCGAACGATGGGAGAAAGCTTATAAAATTTAAGTAATTGTTCTTGGAATATTGGAACCGCCATTTCAAATGAAGAGCATTCATATAATCTTTTACCAATGTCTGTCGGGTAAAATTTCTGCTCTTTTTCAATCAAGGCCCCGATCTTCACTGCATGTGATACATTGTTATGATCAATTGTAATTGCTGTACGAGGTAGCCCTATTTCCAATGATTCGTACTTACCTAATGTTGCAATTACACAGGATTGCCAATAGGAATCAAGATTATAGTCTCCTACAGTTGTGAAGCTTCCTCGTTCAACTCCTGATGTACGAGATTTTGGTTCAAATATAAATTCTCTTGAGATATTGGCAGGATCTCGGTTAACCTCTGCAACCCTCAGTAGGATTTTGTTTGCAATATCATCAATTTCAACATTCTCAGATACTTCGATGATTAATGTCGGATCCTCATTTTCTTTGGCTGTTGGTTTCTCTCCTTTTGCCAGCTTCAGATTGAGCTTATCAATGTAATCTGCAAGTATCCGATCCTGGTCTCTTAGTGCTTGAATTACTGTATGAAGTGTACTGAACTCTTCTGCATCGATGTCCTCAAAATTTTGAATATCATCAGAAATAATCATTGGGATAATAATATAGGACACTTTATCAGGATTACTCTCCACCTTTCTCAGTGATCGCCCTACAGCTTGAATGATATCGATGACTGAGTTTTTTGGGTCAGCAAAATAGACTGCATCAATTACTGGAACATCAACACCTTCAGTAAGGCATCTTGCATTAGAAATGACCCCAAATGGAGCGGCTATAAATTCATCAAATTTTTCTTTGCGTTTTCCTGCAGGCATTGTGCCATTAATGTGATCACAATAAATATCTGACTCCAAAGTATCATCGATGATATTTGCAATAATTTCCTTAAGATCTGTACTATTTGTGGAAGAAATGAATTGTTTGGCGGATTCAATATCCCGGTGATACGAGATTACTTTGTGAATTCCAATATCTTTCATAGTTTTCGCTAATAGGACTTGTTTGAATAAATTTTGGGAGTCTACTTCTCTATCCCCTATACTAATAATAAAATCATTCTCTATGATATTTTTAAGCTCACCTTCTTTCATGCAACAAAGAACAATTTTATAGTCGCTAATGATTTTTTGTTCAATTGCAGCTCTGAAAGGAAGTGAAGTAAAAGTCGGCCCATACTGCTCATAATTGTCCATTGAGAAAATTTCGTAGTTATACTGGTGTGCACGACCAACAATTCGAGGATTAACAAATCTTTCAGTTGCTGTCATAAACAAGCGCAATCTGGATGGTAGGTATGTATTATTCATCCCGATGATGAACATTTGGGTGTCTTTATTTCCAGCAGTTCGATGTGCTTCATCAAAAAAAGTAATGTCGAATGTGAATGCTTGTAGTTTTTGAACCGAAAGAACGATAGCATCAAGTGATTGATAGGTTGAGAATATCACTTTGTCTTTAGCTGTCTCAGATTGCAAGAAGCTTGAAATCTTATCCGAATCAGTTGTAACAGGTATTCCGATATAGGAAGCATCTACTTGAAGATCATCATTTTCTAGATGGCGAGTATTTTCTGCAACAGTACTATCACTGCATACACAAAGATAGGCAAATGGGGATTTCGATTGAGGCATCCAAGATTCCAGTGTTTGCTTTATTAATGATAAATTTGGGGCTACAAATAGGGTATACTTAGCTTTAAGGTCTTCTTTGATCCATAAGGCAGCAAGGGTTTTCCCTGAACCACATGCGGCGAGTAGTTTACCTCTTTTTTCTGTCTTGAAGCCCTCTATAACGTCTGAAATCATCTTAACCTGATGAGGATTGCGTGGATACTTTGATCGAGATACTGTTTGTTCTCCTGTAGTTGAAAAAGAGTGAAGCCATTCAAAGAATGACTCGTCAAGGCTGTTAAGTTCATCTCTTAGAATTGTGAATTGATTCTTCTTTTTATATGCTTGAATAGGCAGTTCATAACAATTTGCAATAATGCATCTTTCGTCGGCATGCTCAGACTCTGCCCAAAATGAAGTCAATTCATCATAAGAGGGGGCTAGCCTATCACTCCTAAACTTGGCTTGATATGCTACGATAGCTCCATCTTCTTTTACTATGATTCCATCAACACCACTATCTCGCTTTTCCAGCCGGATTTTTTTCTTAATCTCATTAGGGATCATACTTCCCATATATAGTTTTGAGATTTGGTAAATGTCTTTATAATATTGAAAATAAGCAAAAACGAACTGTTCAAATGCAATTCCTTTCCCTTTAGCTGTGTCTATCGATTCAATTGATTCTTCTAATTGATTCCATGAATTATATTTATAGTTAAAAATCTTATCAAATACCATAATGTTACACCCTCCCAAGGTCATAGAGAAATATGATTTCCTTCAATCACAATATTCTATCATGAAATTCAAGATAAACCTGAAATATTGTTAGCCACTTCGAAATATTGAATCAGGACTCTCATGTAATGACGATACAACAATAAACAAAGAACAGTCGCACTAAAATTAGGGATACTCAGCAGGATGCATATGGTGTATTCTGAAATTTAGAATGATATAGCATTATTGATTTAGGAAAGCGTCCTAATTACAAAAGGTATAAATAAATGAATAAACCCGATGATTTGGGTACTTGGGCAATTAAAGCGACTGATAGTTAAGGAGACTTGAGATGGCAATGCTTGCATCGGGCGGAAACAACCACGGATTCAATGTTTCCGACACTAACATGAGTTTGTAATATATGAGTATTTATCATCATGATCAGAGCTCAAACAAATAGAAAGTAAAGCATTATATTTTTGGGGAGGGTGTTGATGTATTTCTAACAATTTGGGTTTTAGTTAAGAGAAGGGGAACGAAATGATTCAATCAATTGCGATTATAAAAAATGGATATGATATTTGTAGAATAATCCCAAATGACCCCAAAAATGGGAAATATAACTTAAAGATTTCATTATTAGGTAAACCTTTTAATATTGAGTTGTATAAACAATTTGCTGTTAGGGCAACAAGAATTGAGTTGGATTACCAAGAGTCAGTTGAAATTAGTTATCATATTGGAGATAGAAATTACCCGGTCCTCATACATTTAAAGGAAAAAAGCAAGAATGGAGAGATAAAATACAAGAGGCTTCCTTTGGATCATATAAAAGCCCCAAATGTAAATAGCGAATATCCTATGCCCTTATTCAGATTGGTGTTACCAGATCTGGCTATTATTGAAAAACAATATTCGCTCTATTCTCCAAAACCAAAGAAGCATAGAGTCCTTAATATCGAAGATAACAATGTAGTAGAGTTTTGGATGACTGGAGCATCTTTCGAGTCAGAAAAATTTATGCATCAAGATGCAGAATGGAGTTTTGCCCAAATGGTGATGCCCATTGAGTTTTTTGCTGCAAACACAGCATATCTGGAGACTCCAAAATTCTCCTTTTTTATTAGTAGTGAAGCAAGAAAATGCGGAACACAATTAGACTTTAATCAGGAGGTCTCAATCCTTTCTTATTATTACACTATCCCTGATGAAAATTTGCGTTTTATGAGAAATAAATGTATACTTGCTTTTATTGAGAATGACTTATCGGATGATATATTATTAAACTCTGTGATTAGCAAGCAGAACTTAGTCGATAATGAATATCAAAATATATTGATGGGACTTCCCACTGCGTATTCATTAAATAAGTGTGTTGAGGTTGCCTTTACTGATAACAAATCTGGTCATACAATTGCAGAGTGGATTTTGAAAAAAGAAAACAGGAATGTAACATTTCATGTGGAAAGATTTTTACAACAATATCTACTATCGAAAAAAAGATATAGTGAACGGCTTTCCAACCACAAAACTGCCATTGAGGAAAGAAGAAAAGCTATCGAACAAAACGTTTTGAAATTTCGAAATGCTTATGATTTCTGTAAGAAGCATTTTCAAAGAAAGTTTGAATGTATAAAGGCTGAAATAGAAAATTACGAACCCGATGCTGATGGTTTGTATAATATTCCACTTGACGTCTTGACAGATTGGTTTGTTATTGCAGAATGGCAAAAGCCATTATGTATTTATATCTTACTTGCGAAATATCTTGGAATTACCGAACTGCAAGTTAGCGGATGGCATTTTTATAATGAAGGGCAAAGCATAGAAAGCCATACTGAAAGTGGGAAGGAAATATATTTGTACAATACTACTGTAAGGGAGCATCCTAACTATCGATGTTGGATGCAGTATGACGAGTTCATTAATATTGATTTTCTTTGTGACATCTTTAATGATTTATTTCAAGTTAACATATTTCCTGCTGTTCTTGTTACGATTCCCCGAGAGGGTACAGGATTTGCATATCCTTCTGAATTAGGGGTATATGAAAAGATCAATCAATTAAAGCTGAAGACTGAGATGGCAAATTATTACCTAGATCAAAAGGAGATGAATAATTGGCTTGATTATCGACATGGGCAACTGGAGCAAGTTTATCAAGCAATATTGCTGGCTATATGACAATGATACAAATACGCGCCAGCGTTCCATCATTGTTGTGTTGGTAGGCAGATAATTCTATCAAGATTTAATAAAAAGTTGCACTATTAAGTTATTCCTTGGAGTATACAATCGATGGTTTCAAATTGCACAATCGCTTTTACGATTCCAATTATCTTGACCTTCAGAAACTGTTGGGTTGGACTGATTACAGGGATAAAACCTTAAAATGCCGCATTCTAGAGGGGTTTTGGCCCTATTTTCCACAATACAATTGTATCAAAATTAACGTTAAGACATCCGGCTCTACCTTCTGAAGTGCACAATTAAATGATTCCTTTTTAGGGGGTCCAGAGGGTTACACAATTATATTATTGGCACAACTTGAAAATTACGTGAAATTGACAATGAATTTTTTCA
>JBFWMP010000091.1:0-11485 GCA_050251575.1 Clostridia bacterium | reverse complement strand
GAACACTCCAATGAGTGGTGCTGTAAAGTAAAGAAGACAATAGAGTATGCCCGCTATCCCCAGACTGATATACAGTACTGAGGAATAATCAACCTGATCGACTACTTTCTTTTGGATGAGTGAGGTACTCAATCCACTCTGGACAAAGACGTTTGCAATAGTAATGAAAATAACTACTAAAGCAAGAATTCCATAATCAGAAGGAAGAAGGAGACGGGCAAGAATGATTTGGATGATGAATTGGAGACCTTGAGTGCCGAAGCGTTCAAGGAGTTTCCAGAGTAAACCGCCAATGATTGAGTTATTGGTAGAATTGAGATCCTTATTCATCTTGAATATTTTAGAAAGGTTTGTTTGGCGAATTTTTTCAGATACCTTAGAAGGAACTTCGATTGTAATCCTAACATCGAATAAGACTTAAAATATCTAGGATACATCTGAAGAAAGTAATATCTATATTCCTTTATTATATAAGGATTTGTAGTATAGTTTTTAAGTAAAAAAGTAATTTTTTGATTGAAATATTCATCATACAAATAACCAGTAAATTCATTTAATTTTTCATTCCATAGTATGGATTTTTTATAAACATCAAATGCAAAACTCGAATCTGTTATCATTCTATGAGACCAGCTTCCAATAGAATTAATACGATACACAGATCCAACCATAGGTAAGTATAAAGCTCCCCCTCTTTTTGAAGCAAGAAACTGTAGCATAACATCCCCAACAGGAAATTTTTCATATCGTTCAAAAAACTCATCAACAGATGTTCTTATTTCCTTTCTATAAAACAGAGAAGCGGTTGGCATAAATCCACCATCACCGAGAATCACATCACCTATAGAGAATATTTTTGTTGATTTACTGTGCAAACAAATAATTCTTGAAGTATCATTTGGGTACATTGCTTTTGCTGGATGAAAACAAATGTCACAACTTTGTGTAGACTTGAGAGCGTCATATTGCCTCTGTAATTTTGAAGAATCAATCCAATAATCATCCCCTTCACAATGTGCTATGTATTCTCCTCTTATTAATGGGTTAATAAATGTTGAGAAAATTTTAGTCCCTTTTGAGTGTTGATTTTCGTTTTGAAGAATTGGGATTATAATGCTAGGGAAACGTCGATGATACTCCATGATGATATTTGGAGTTTCATCTGTAGATGCATCATCATGAATAATTATCTCAAACCCAAAAGTAGTTTTCTGATTCAGGAATCCGCCTATTGCATCGTTTATGTATAACTCATGATTATATGTTATACAGACGACACTGACAGCGGGGTCTTTAGAATCCCAATTACACATGATTTCTTTTTCTGACTTTTTAACATTATCATATAATACGCTTCTATTTTTCATCATATTTTTATTCTAATCTTTTTTTCACTACCATAAAAGAGAACTCTGAAGATTGAGTTACCCAAAATAAAAATACTAAAAATAGGAGTGTAATTATATAGTAGTTCGCTGAATATAGTCGATTATAAAACACACCCCATGAGATAAACTGATAATAAAGTATGTATTCTAATAAACTATGAATCTTAAATTTATGTGTTTTGTCTACTACCCTTAAAATCTTAAATATTCTCATCGATAATATAACTATAAAGATAAACGTCCCAAATCTCCCAAAATCAGATAAAAGTCCACCCAAGAAAGTTGAGAACACCCATGAAACTAGTCCGAATTGTTCGTAGTAACCATATAAAAGCGTCCGATCATACAACGCTCCCAATTTAAAACCAACCAACTCAAGTCCTTGAACTAATACAGGGAAATTGGCTCCGCCGTATCTTAGTGGAGGGCTGATTTGAAACTGGTCACTAAAATTTGAAATTTGCATTCCTAGATAATCTATTATTGAAAAAACAATTGGCTCTGAATACACTGAGAATCGAATTATCGTAATATACACAAAAACAAAACTAATAATTATCAGTACAACAATACCAATTTTAAATATCTGAGAAATGCTCTTTTCTCTTAAAAAGTCTTTCATAAATAGAAATTGAAATAAAAATGATATTCCCCAATAGACAACACCATCACGTCCACCGAATGAAAACACCTTCATAACATAAGAAAGACTACCAATAAGTAACCATACTCCAAGTTTTTTTTTATTGATTGAAAAACTAATAAAAGCAAGCATTATCATTACTATAAAGTAATCAGAAATAAGTGAAGCAATGCTATTAATAATCCCATATGATTGGAGAATGCTTTGGAAAACTTGATTATCTCGGTTATATTGAAGGCTCGGACTAAGAACTGCCAAAATTGCATGAGGGAAATAGAATAATAATGAAAAAATCCCTCCAAACGCTAAAACCCTTTCGACAATAACATAGACCAAACGATTTGTTATCACAATTGAATATAGTTTTCTATCTTTGAAACATAAAAAAGGCAACATTATAATTGTCAATGAAACGGTAAAGTAAACCATGGCAAGAATCGAAAAAGGCAATTTAGACCTTGTAATATCTAAAGAATAGCCAACTAATGAAGCAAAGCCCATTGACAAATAAATTAAAAACAAAAATGAGATATGCCCAAATCTACCATTAATTTCACCATACTTCCTAAACAAGGAAAATTGTATAATTAAAAAAACTATTATACAAATCACTTCAATTGACATCAATCATAATTCTCCTGCATAGAAACAATTAAACCTACTATTTCTTTAAAAGAAAAGAGTTTTTAAAATCAAGAAGAAATTGATTTCGCTTGTTATCGAGTAGGTCATGTTGATAATTCTGTGAGAATAAATAATTTCTTCTTGCTTGATGTATCATCAAATCCTTTGTAAGTGATTTAAGAATCAGACAAATTTCTTTGACACAATTATGAGATTTGCTAAAGAGCATTTTGCTCTCTAATAACTCAGGCATTCCTCCTACACGGCATCCGAAAGAAGGTACACCCCGACTCATTGCCTCAATTAATGCTCGGGGCAAACCCTCTGTTCGACTTGGCTGAGCATATATATCTATTTTATCTAATATTTTAAAAATTTCATTATGGGGGATTACTCCTACAAACTCTACTAGATCAGAAACATTATACTTTTGCGCAATTTTTGTAAGATAGCCTGTATTTCCTGGTCCAATAACTAAATATTTATAATCTTCAACACCATCTGCTCTTAGTTTGCTTAACGCCTTGATTATGTATTGTTGACCCTTATATTTTACATTGGTAGCACCAATGGTACCAATAATCAATCTTTCATTAAATTTTCTCTTATTTATCTTTTCGATTCGGCTAACTAATATTGATTCATTGACAACTTCTAGATGCACATCAGAACAACCACAATGAATTCCTTTAGTTGGATACCTTTTTTGTAAAAACTCTTCAGTTACATACATAGAAAATGGTGCATGTAAAACTCTTCTATACATTGCAAAATAAGCAAGAGGTGCAATAAGTTTGCCTTTTAAACTATGATATCGATATGAGTCCCATGGACAACCAACAATTTCCAATAAAAAAGGTTTTTTTAATTTCTCAGCAATATCTACAGCCATATTCCCGAGCATACAAGGGAGTCTAATTATTACAAGATCTGCTTGTTGAATAGCTTCTTCCAACTTTTTTTTTGCTTCACTTTTCTCAAATAGCATCTTTCTAAAAGTATTTAATTTGGAAAGTTCCACTAACTGTATTGGGGAAGAAGAAATTTTTGTAAACTTGTTTTGCGATTTTGAATCTTGAATTTTTTCTACTGATACCGCAAGAACTAATTCCTCACCTAATAAAAAATATCTTTGAAAAATATCATCAGTAAGATGAGTACCAAAAAGTTGTCCAATTTGATCCAAGAAAATAGGACCACTATAGCAAAATAGAACTTTCATCAAAAACTCCCATGCGGTATTTTCCAAGCTAGTTTTCGCCTTTCTTTTGACTCTTGTTAGTCAAACCACTTTTCTTAAAGGCCGGTATTTAGTCTTGACTACCGGCAATGCATAAATCCTTGTTTTCTCATCCTTCCAACATAGGGGATTCCGTTCTCAAGCGTGCCTAATTGTTTTGATTCATTCGGAAAACAAATAAGAGGCCTTACTAGCTCTGACCTGCATCTGGGAGGCATATACCAAACCTGAAGGCTGGTGACCGTTGTTGTCCCAATACACAAATTATACTAAGACCAAGTTTTGGAAAGGGAATTAAAAATTTAACGAATGTTTGCTACCTTATAAGAAGGAGCAAACAAGAGGAGAAGGAACAGCCCACTTTAGGCAGTAAGACTTTCCAGAATCTTGAAAAACCAAACCCATGTTCAGAAAACTGCTGTAATCGGAGCTTCCTCCAATATCAAGGAGACAATTGACAGAGTTTCCTTGCCAGCCCGGTCCTCTTAACCATCCGGGGAGGATAATTGGACTGGTTTTCCTTACAATCCAGGCTTTTTCATCTATGGCATGTATGCCCAATGGCATGTCCTGTAGCCACCCCTGTATGGATGGTTTTCTGGATGCCTGACAGTGATTTTCAAAAGATGGCTTTCTGCTTATATGCTCTTTTCAAAAGCCTTCTCATAGGGGAGTCCCAGATAGTACAGGACTTTCCTTACCTCAGGAGGAAGCGTGGTCTGTATCAACAACTGCTGCCCTCCTGCCATGGTAATGGATGTCGTTCCCAGATGGTCGAACATGCGCTAGTGTCAAGGACTTTATTATATAACCCCATCATACCGCCAGCAATTGCCTGATAGAAATTATCCCATTTCTCTTCTGAAGTTTTTCCAAGATACTTATCTTCTTTCTTCGTGTGAGGAGTGTGCAGATGCAATTCCCATCTCCTCCATTCTGAACCTCGATATTCTTGAAGCACTAGAACACACCCTTACTTACGAAACGTAAAATACTATCCTGTTTAAACTAGAATAAGATACGATGAACATTTTAAATCAACCCTCTATATATCTCATCCATCCTCTCCAGCACCCTATCATCAGAAAACTCAATTATTCGTTCTTTATTATATTGAACAAACTCTTTTGACTTTTCTTGATTGCTAATTATCTTTCTAATCGCAGAAGCAAATCCATCAATATCATTCGGCTCTACCAAATAACCGCCTTTTCCTTCATGTATAAGATCCGTATTACCTCTGATAATTGAACAAATTACAGGCAACCCTGAGATCATTGCTTCCATTAAAGACACTGATAGCCCCTCTCTATAAGATGGAAACACAAACAAATCAGAAATTTTTAATATTTCTGGAATATCAGGTCGATATCCTAGTAGTTTAACCTGTGTAGTCAATTCTAATTTTTCTATTAGAGAATCGAGCTTATCCTTCAAAGGCCCTATACCGCAAATGATGTATGTGATATTCGGATTATTAACTTTTTTAAGTGCTTTAATTACCGTAGAGTGGTTTTTATTCTCATTCAATTCCCCAACAGAGAGCATTACATATGCATCTTTAGGAATACCTAACTCAGCGCGTTTTTTCTCTCTATCAACAGAAACACTTTGGAATTTGTTTATATCAATTCCTACTCCTGGAACGTACTCAATCTTTTTTGCTTTGAATTTTCGCTTTGCTCTCTCATAATCTTCCAAATTGATAGTAATCAACACATCAGTGTATTTTGAAAGGTGTTTCTCAATAGGGTAATAGAGCAGCCAGTTCTTTAATGGAGCCCCTTTGTAGAAGTGAAAGCCATGGGCAGTATAGATTACTTTAATGTTTGGTATATTCTTAATTGCAAGTCGAGTTACTGCAGCCGCAACAGGAGTATGTACGTGTACAATATCGTATTTCTCTCGAATTATGAGTGCTTTTACTTCTTTATATGCTCTCATATTTGAAAGATCCAATGGTGACCTGCTAAAATCAATCTGGAACACCCTACATCCACGATCCAGAAGTGATTGCTTTATTGGCTTATGCACATTACATGCAAAATCTACAGAATGACCTTGATCTATAAGCATATTTACATGTGAAATAAAGAAATTTGTGGTACTTGAAACAGTAGTTACATAAAGTATTTTCATGCTCTCCTCAGTATCAGTCGATCTTTTATCAGGCTATTTGATAATTGTAGTTATTGGTCGAAAGGAGATCAGCAATGCTATACTAATTATTTCAATATCTAGAATTCCAATAAAAACGAGACTAACCCAATCTATTGAATTGCCTGGCTTTCAACCTCTCAGCGACTCCAAATCATTCCCATGCCTTTCAGATCTCTGATTCCTTTCATCCTTTCCATGGATGATGAACCCAGTTGATTCAACTTTGCTCAGTATGCTGCCTTGCTCTATAGCAGTTGCTTTTGTATTGGTATGGATGATAGCTGTATGAAAACTATTTCTCTTAACATCCAACCCCCCATGAATATTAGAGACTACATGATGTTCTCTTAGGACTATGGAACATCTCATATCATTGATACAGGTTAAAACTATTTCGTGCTCTATGAGATTTCCAGAACTGATGAATAGTGATGAGGGAAAAGGGAAGGCTGCGCCAGCTCGCCTCCCATCCCTACGCACCTATTGGCTATTCAGCTCTTCTTCTCTTGCTCCCATACTGTCTGCAAGGAAGAGCTGGTCAATGCGGCGCTACCCTTTCTTTGGTGAGTGTGGAGCTTGTGGTGTTCGTACCTAGAATCAATATTAGAATCCTATTCCTTAATCAATCTTGAGATATATGGTTCAAGTTCTTTCATCAACTCTTCACCAAATGCCTCCACGGCCTCTCGAGACACCGGTGCCCCCTGAGGTATCATTTTGTTGATAGTATTGTCCCAAGCCTTCCCTATCATTTCGCCCTGAAAGTAGGAATGCTGCCGCTCCATTGCAACACCCATTAGGCGTTCCATTGCTCGCTGTAAAATCTGGAGGTTCGGACTGGAGTCTGGATAGGAGAATTGGAATATGAAATCATGGCTAGGAATATTCTTCAGGGATTTTGTTCTTGGAACTCTGTTAATTACGTCATAGACATATAGATCTTGGAAATCTTCACCCAAGTAGTCATCCGACAATCTCACCACAAACTGTACTACACTGAAAAGTTCGACAATTGCATAGAGCCTCTTTGACTTTTCGTCTCCGAACAAAAAGATGCTATGTGTAATTTCTTTTTCGCCTAAGTCGAACAGTGGTTCGTCAAGTATGATTGGTTCGACTCTGCTTCCATCACTCCTTTTTAGGTCGTTTATAGCGTTCGCAACTGAGGCGGTATCATCAGTCTGTTCAATGTAATATCCAATGGCTATTTTCAGAATTGCAGGAAGTGAGTCTTTTCCCCCAATCACGAGTTTTATATTAAGATGCTCGTCTATGGGCTCTTGAATAACCTTTGCGGATGACAGAATCGCCTCGACATCCATATTTGGTTTTTTCCTCTTTAGACCAGAAAGCATTTTCCGAGCTTCCTCAATTGTTCTGGCTTGGATTCGAATCACGGTATTGGGTCCAGTAGTAGTCTGTTCAAAAATGGGCTTTTCAATTTCCAGTTTGCCTTGGTGATCAACGAAATAGCGATGACCCGTCGATTCTTGCTCCATAAGTACCGGCGGTGGGTTTCCACGCTCACGCTTAATCATGAGAATGTTTGCAAAAAAGTTGAGTTGATCTGATAACTCAGAGTCGCTCCCACATCCGAACTTAGAGTTGCAGGTTTTACAGATTAGTTTTGTAGACTTAAGCCTCCCTCCAATCGAGTTCAGGAAAATGTGTTCTTCAGTTACGTTTCTCGAAGTTAGCTCTTCATTACACATGTAGCATTTGGACATCTCGTAAATCCTTCGCCCGAATGGTCCTTCTAATGAGTAAATCACTGGCAAAAATTCGTAGGCGTTCAAAGGTGGTGGGTATTTTCCCAAACAAGGCTTCATACATCCGATTGATCACCACCTATCTCATAGAATATGAGAATGAATGGCGATTGGGAAGAGCATATGTGCGTGTCCAGTCGTTGACTAAACAGAGATTGAAATTGGAAGAGGTTGCATAATGCGTTTGGTGTCTCATGACCTATTCAACACGAAATTGCGAACATGTTTGGACTCAGGCGGTAAAAACTATTTCGTGCTCTATGAGATTTCCAGAACTGATGAATAGAGTGATGAGGGGAAAGCCTTTCCCTACGCGCCTATTGGCAATTCAGCTCTTCTTCTCTCGCTCACATACTGTCTGCAAGGAAGAGCTGGCCAATGCGCCGCTACCCATTCTTTGGGGTATGTGGATTATGTGGAATTCGTCTCTAGGTACTGGACAATCTATTCGGAGAGAAAATTATGAGATTCATAAGTGACACTGAAAGTTCAGGAAAATAGTTTATCATTTCCTACAACCATTCTTGCCTCCAACTATTTGGATCCTTTTGATATTGATAATAAATATCAAGAACTTCCTGATTATGCTCAATAACAAATCTCCGGATATCTTCGATACTGTTAATCTCCGCCCCATGGCCTGTAAACATTGATGAATAGTTCTCAATAAATACTTTATCTTTTTCAAAATACTTCTTTCCAATCAATACTACAACATTGATTGATCCTTCAAGATATCTTGATCCGATTGTTCTCCATAACTCAGGGTAGGTAATTTTTGGGTATAACTGGCAGCAAAGGTTTGCATAAACTGAATTTGTCTCTGAGCCATACTCCTTAACTATTCTCTTTTGAATATCATTAATTCTTTTTGTAGTTTCATTGAGAGAATCAGAAGTACAAAATTTATATTCATTGATTTTAATAATCTGAGAAGAATAGAAAACATAATTTTGTACATCATTCTGTACTTCTGTAAGATCCGATAGAAATTTATTAAGACAGGCAATATGCTTTACAATATTATTACCAGTAACCTCTTCTATTCTCATCCTTCTTTCTTCGTTTCTTGATACCCGAGCTGCAATGAAGATTGCAATAATTGAAACCAAAGAAGGAATAATGATCGAGATAACTTCCATATAAATTTATTTATTACCTTATTTAGAAAGTCTTACGATAGACACTCTTAACTATCCCCTAGAAATTCTTCCATTGTAATCTCTTCAGTACTATTTATACCATCTTTCCTAAAAACAACGCCCAGTGTTTTCAGTAGAATCTTAATATCAAGCCAAAACGAATATTTATCGACATACAATACATCATATGCAAACTTTTCTTCCCACGTGATACTGTTTCTACCATTTACCTGTGCTAAGCCTGTGATTCCCGGCCTAACTTCATGCCTTCTAGCTTGTTCATCTGAATATCGTGACAAATATTTAACAAGAAGAGGACGTGGACCAACTATGCTCATATCACCTTTCACAATATTTAGTAATTCAGGAAGCTCATCTAGACTGGTTGATCTAAGGAATTTCCCAAATTTTGTTAATCGCAACTGATTAGGAAGCAAAACTCCTTGATCATTTTTCGCATTTGTCATGGATCGAAATTTATACAGTGTAAATATCTTTCCATTCAGTCCCGGACGTTCTTGTTTAAAAATTCCTGGATACCCCAACTTGAAAATGACCAAACCATATATCACCAACAGTATTGGAGACAATATGATTATTGCTATTGCAGCCACTACAAAATCAAAGAATCTTTTAAAGAACTTATACATAGAAACACTCAAAGAGGGATATTCCCATGCTTCTTATTAATTGGAAAAACTGTCTTATCTTTTAATAAAGAGAATGAACGAACAATATATTCTCTAGTTTGTTCCGGATTGATTACTTCATCAATAATCCCATTTTCAGCAGCTATTTCTGGATTCATATATAATTTGGAGTACTCTTGTAGCTTAGATTGAAAATCTATCCCTTCAGCATGTTGCATCTCTTTCCTATAAAGAACCTCGACAGCTCCCTCTGCTCCCATAACTGCAATCTGAGCAGAAGGCCAAGCAAAGACAAGATCTGCTCCCAAATGCTTACTCCCCATCGCAATGTAAGCACCACCAAAAGCTTTTCTCGTAATCAAGGTAACCATCGGTATCGTAGCCTCAGAATATGCATATAGCAATTTAGCACCGTGTCTAATGATACCCTTCATTTCTTGATCCGCTCCTGGAAGAAAACCAGGAACATCAACCAACGTTAAAATTGGGATATTGAATGCATCACAATATCTAATAAAACGTGAAGCTTTATCACTCGCATCACAATCCAAAACACCAGCAAAAACTTTTGGCTGATTTGCAATCACGCCTATTGTCTGACCTTCAAGCTTCCCAAAGCCTATAACGATGTTCTGAGCAAAATTTTTACTAACTTCTATAAATTCATTTCTAAATATTTCTATTATCAAAGCTTTTACATCATATGACTGTCGTTCATTTTCTGGAATTTTAAAACTTAATGAGCTAATGTCAGAGGAGTTGTTAGTAGAAACCTTCAACTTAGGTGTCTTCTCAAATCTATGAGGAATATATTGCAACAAAGTCTTAACTTGGTGATAACAATCGGCTTCATCTTCTGCGAAGAAATGA
This sequence comes from Clostridia bacterium, assembly GCA_050251575.1. Taxonomy (GTDB): domain Bacteria; phylum Bacillota; class Clostridia; order SK-Y3; family SK-Y3; genus X23. The sequence goes on along the minus strand of JBFWMP010000091.1, from coordinate 999 downwards.
GCAACACCACTTCTGCTTGAATGCATCGAAGCACCACCAAGCTTTTCAGAATCAATATCTTGAAATAATACCTTCTTGATAACTTGAGGGCCAGTGACATACATTTGACTAATTTTATCTATCACAAACACAAAATCTGTTATTCCCGGGGAATATACTGCTCCACCGGCACAAGGTCCTGCAATTATGGAAATTTGAGGAATATACCCTGAGGCAATCGTATTGAGCCTAAATATCTCACCATACCCACTTAGAGCGTTTACTCCTTCTTGAATTCTGGCACCTCCAGAATCATTGATTCCAATTATTGGACATCTTGCATCAATCGCCAATCTCATTATATTTGCAATTTTCTTCCCGTGCATTTCTCCAAGAGATCCGCCCATAACAGAAAAGTCTTGGGAATATATAGCAACTGTATTACCATCAATTTCACCAAAACCCGTAATGACTCCATCATAAGGAATTTTCTTTTTATCCATACCAAAATTAGTAGAATGATGCTGGACCATCGAACCTATTTCAATAAAGGAACCTTTATCTAATAACTTTTCGATACGTTCAAAAGCATGCAACTTGCCTTTTTTATGTTGAGATTCATAATTATATTGTATTGTCATATTATTCACATCTCACTCTAGAATACTTTTCTTGTTGCATTTTCTCTAATTTTTGTTGCAGGATTTCCTACTACAACAGAGTTTTCAGGAACATCATGAATGACGACTGCTCCCATTCCAATTATTGAGTTTTTACCAATAGTTATTCCATTTTTAATTATTGCTCCGCTTCCAATAAAACAATCATCATCAATAATTACATTTCCTCCGATTGTACTATTAGGTGAGACTACGCAAAAATCTCCAACTACGACATCATGACCTATTACAACGTGTTTATTTATAAACGTTCCAAAGCCAACAGTCACATTGCACGTAATAGTTGATCCAAAATGGATAATACAACCATCAGAGAATTGAGTATCAGAATAATGGAAGA
>JBFWMP010000090.1:0-11629 GCA_050251575.1 Clostridia bacterium | reverse complement strand
GCATCACATATCTTGTTGATGAAGGAATTCTTACTATGCAGCAGCTGCTTCAAAAAATGTGTTTAAATCCTGCAAATATCCTGGGGTTGAATAAAGGTTCACTTGGGATTAATAAACCGGCAGATATCATAGTGATTGACCCTAATGAGGAATATGTAGTAAATATAAACAACTTTCAATCCAAGAGCAAAAATTCTCCTTATCATGGCTATAAATTAAAAGGAACGGTTCACTATACAATTGTGGGTGGGAATGTAATAGTACGGCAAAAGGTGTTGTTATAGTGGGGAGTGGACAGTGAGGAGTGACTGAAGCACTGTTCTGGATTACTGAAGAAGTTAGATTTGTGTCATTATGGGAGGTATTATAATGTCAATAGATAGTTTAATAGAAAAAATTAAAGAAAAAAACAATCCTTCAGTAATAGGGTTAGACCCTAGGGTTGAATATGTTCCAAGCTTTATCAGACAAAAGTGCTATGAACAATTTGGAAAAAACCTCAAAGGAGCAGCAGAATCGATTTTAGAATTTAATAAAAAGCTAATTGATGACCTATATGATATCATACCCGCTGTAAAACCACAGTCTGCTTATTATGAGATGTATGGCTTCGAAGGAGTAAGAGTGCTTCAAGAAACCATTCACTATGCTAAGCGCAAGGGCTTATATGTAATCACTGATGTAAAACGAAATGATATTGGGTCAACTGCAGAGGCATATTCCAGTGCATATCTTGGAACTACTAAAATAGAAGATATTGAGACGAACGTGTTTCAATCGGATAGTATTACAGTGAATCCTTATCTAGGAACAGACGGAATCAACCCATTTATAAATGATTGTAATAAGCATAATAAGAGCATTTTCGTACTGGTTAAGACATCGAATCAATCCTCCGGTGAACTTCAGGATATTTCAGTAAATGATCAAACAATATACGAAAAAGTTGGCGCTTTAGTAAATGAATGGGGTAAAAATAGCGTAAGCAGTACCGGATACAGTAATGTCGGTGCAGTTGTCGGAGCCACTTATCCTCAGCAAGCTGCAAATTTAAGAAAATTAATGCCAAATGCGTATTTTCTTGTTCCCGGCTATGGTGCACAGGGCGGAACAGCAAAAGATGTTATCAGTTGTTTTAATAATGACGGTCTTGGAGCAATTGTAAACTCTTCAAGAGGAATCATGTGTGCATATAAGAATATGAAGGTTGACGAAAAAGATTTTGCACCTGCGGCAAGAAAAGCAGCAATAAGTATGAGAGATGAAATAATGAGTAGTCTTTAGTGGGGAGTGGATAGTGGGGAGTGAGGAGCAACAATGGATCGAATTTTGCTCCAAGCTGGTAGCTCCAAGCTCCCAGCTATTTATAAGAAAGCGAGGTATATCAATGAAAAAAGCAATACTTGCTTTAGAAGACGGTACTATATTTGAAGGTATGAGCTTTGGAATGGAAGGCGAAATAATTGGTGAAATTGTTTTTAATACCGGAATGACAGGATATCAGGAAATATTAACAGATCCATCCTACTGTGGTCAGATCGTAACCATGACATATCCGTTAATAGGGAACTATGGCGTTAATATAGACGATTTTGAATCGTTAAAACCGCAGGTCAAAGGGTTCATTGTAAGAGAATTATGCAAGCAGCCCAGCAACTGGCGTTCTGCGGAAACATTGGAGGATTATCTTAAAAAACATCATATTATTGGTATTGAAGGAATAGATACGAGAGCACTGACGAGGATTCTCCGTGATAATGGAACCATGAATGGAGTTATTTCTACGGATCCTGATTTTGATCTAGATAAATGGATTGATCAGATTAAGTCATTTTCTATAGAAAATCCTGTTTATGAGGTTACTAGCAGTAAAGCTTATGAATTTAAAGGATCCGGCTTTAAGGTTGCAGTACTTGATTTAGGAGCAAAATCAAATATTATACGTTCATTAGTGAATAGAGGCTGCAATGTAACTGTTTTTCCTGCACAAACAAGTGCAGAGGATATTATGAATATACGACCTGATGGGATAATGCTTTCAAATGGACCGGGAGACCCAAAGGACTGTAAGGATATCATTGAAAACATAAAAATTCTCACTAGTTCCAAGATACCGGTTTTCGGCATTTGCCTTGGACATCAATTGATTGCATTAGCACATGGTGCAGATACGCAGAGACTGAAATATGGCCATAGAGGCTGTAATCATCCTGTAAAGGATATTAATAAAGATCTCACTTATATCACATCTCAAAACCATGGCTACACCATTATAGATTCTACACTGGATAAAAACTTAGCTGAAGTCAGCCATATTAATATGAATGATGGTACCATAGAAGGTGTTCGTTATAAAAACAAACCTGTCGTTACCGTTCAATTTCATCCCGAGGCCTCACCCGGTCCAAAGGATACGGCATATTTATTTGATGAATTTCTACAAGCTATGAAAAAATATAGAGAGGAGAAAAGTTAATGCCGTTACGTAAAAATATAAAAAAGGTATTAGTTATCGGTTCAGGTCCCATCATTATTGGTCAAGCTGCTGAGTTTGATTATGCCGGAACACAAGCCTGCCAAGCTTTAAAAGAAGAAGGAATAGAAGTGGTATTGATAAACAGCAATCCTGCTACTATCATGACAGATAAAAATATCGCAGACAAGGTATATATTGAACCTCTAACTGTAGAAATTGTGAGAAAAATTATTATTAAAGAAAATCCGGATAGTATTCTTCCTACACTCGGAGGTCAAACAGGATTAAATCTAGCTATGGAATTAGCTGAAGATGGTTTTCTGGAAAAGCAGGGTGTAAAACTATTAGGAACTGCTGTAGAAGCTATTAAAATGGCGGAAGACCGCCAAGAATTCAAAGACACGATGGAAAAAATTGGTGAACCTGTTATTGCCAGCAAGGTCGTAAGTACCTATGAAGATGCTCTTTCCTTTGCAAGAGAGATAGAATTTCCGGTTATCGTACGTCCTGCATATACTTTGGGTGGAACCGGCGGAGGTATTGCTAATGATGAGCAGGAATTATCGGAAATCGCACCGAATGGGCTCCGTCTTAGCCGTGTTCATCAGGTATTGATTGAAAAATGTATTTCCGGATGGAAAGAAATAGAATATGAAGTGATGAGGGACAGTAAGGGAAATTGTATTACTGTATGTAATATGGAAAATATAGATCCTGTCGGTGTTCATACAGGGGACAGCATTGTAGTAGCGCCTTCTCAAACTTTAACAGATAAAGAATATCAGATGTTGAGGAGTGCTTCCCTAAATATTATTTCTGCCCTAGGGATTGAAGGTGGCTGTAATGTCCAACTTGCATTAAACCCCTACAGCTTTGAATATGCGGTTATTGAAGTGAATCCCAGAGTAAGTCGTTCCAGCGCATTGGCTTCTAAAGCTACAGGGTATCCAATCGCAAAGGTTGCTACCAAGATTGCAATAGGCTATGGATTAGATGAAATAAAAAATGCAGTTACAGGAAAGACCTATGCCTGCTTTGAGCCTACTTTGGACTATGTAGTTGTAAAAATACCCAAATGGCCATTTGATAAGTTTGTAAAAGCAAAAAGAACGTTAGGAACACAAATGAAAGCTACCGGTGAGGTCATGGCTATCAGTTCTTCTTTTGAAGCAGGATTAATGAAAGCAATACGTTCCTTAGAGCTGGGATTATTTAATATCGAATTAGAATACTTGAAAAAGTTGTCAGATGAAGAAATATATAATAGCTTAAAAAAGATAGATGATGAAAGAACCTTCGTAGTAGCTGAAGCACTGCGTAGAAATGTAACAGTCCAACAAATCAATGAGATTACAAAGATCGACTTATTCTTTTTGGATAAAATTAATCAGCTTGTTCAGATGGAAAATAAGCTTAAAGCAGTTACAATTAATAACTTAGAAAAACCTATGTTGCTTAAAGCTAAGAAGATGGGATATACCGATGCAGTAATCGCAGAATTTATAGGTTGCACAAAAAGCCAAATAAAAGAACTTAGAAAAGCATTTGCTGTCAATCCATCTTATAAGATGGTTGATACCTGTGCAGCAGAATTTGAAGCAGTAACTCCGTACTATTATTCTACGTTTGATGAATATTCTGAAGTAAAGCCTTCAGAAAATAAAAAAGTATTGGTTATAGGTTCAGGTCCTATTAGAATTGGTCAGGGAATAGAATTTGACTACTGCTCAGTTCACTCAGTTTGGGCATTAAAGGAAGCAGGCTATGAAACTATTATTGCCAATAATAATCCCGAAACTGTAAGTACAGACTTTGATACCTCAGATCGTCTATACTTCGAGCCTTTAACGCCGGAGGATGTTGAAAATATTATTGAGGTTGAAAAACCTTTTGGTGCTATTGTGCAATTTGGAGGTCAAACAGCTATAAAATTAACCAAAACATTAAAGGAACTAGGTGTAAAAATATTAGGGACTTCCGCAGAAAATATTGATGCTGCAGAGGATAGAGAAAAGTTTGATATAATTCTTGAACAATGTAATATTCCAAGACCTGCGGGAAATACAGTTTATACGCTGGAAGAGGCATTGAATACAGCTAGAAAGCTTGGCTATCCTGTACTGGTAAGACCATCTTATGTACTTGGCGGACAAGGAATGGAAATAGCCTTCAGTGATAATGATGTTAGAGAATTCATGGAAATTATTAACCGTGTTAAGCAGGAACATCCCATCCTTATTGATAAATATATGATGGGAAAAGAAATAGAGGTTGATGCAATCTGTGATGGAGAGGATATACTGATACCTGGCATTATGGAGCATTTAGAGAGGGCTGGTGTTCATTCAGGAGACAGTATCTCCGTTTATCCAACCCAAACAATAGAACAAAAGCACAAGGATACGATAGTAGATTATACCTATAAGCTGGCTAAAGCACTAGATGTAATAGGTCTTATCAATATTCAGTTTGTATTATATAATGATCAGGTGTATGTGATTGAGGTCAACCCACGTTCCAGCAGAACAGTACCTTATATAAGTAAAGTAACAAAAGTGCCTATGGTGAATTTAGCTACAAAAGCCGTACTGGGCATGAAATTGAAGAATATGGGTTATGGAACGGGATTGCATGAAGAAAGTAAATATATTGCTGTAAAGGTACCGGTATTCTCATTTGAAAAGCTTCATGATGTTGATATCAGCTTGGGACCGGAAATGAAATCAACAGGCGAGGTTTTGGGAATCTCTGATAACTTTGCAGAAGCACTTTATAAAGGATTAGTAGGTGCAGGATTTAAAATGCCTCGAAAAGGAAATATTTTAATGACAGTGAGGGATAGCGATAAACAAGAATTGATATCCATCGCTCAAGATTTTGAAAAGCTGGGATTCAAACTATATGCTACAGGCAATACGGCACATAGACTTAATCAGAACTATATTGCCACTAATGTAGTTAAAAAAATAGGTGAAGGTTCGCCTGATATCTTAGATCTGATTCAATCTGGAACAATTGATTTAGTAATTAATACGCCTACCCGCGGCAGACAGCCCGGAAGAGATGGATTTAAAATCAGAAGAAAAGCAGTAGAGCAGTCTATACCTTGCCTGACTTCATTGGATACTGCTAAAGCAGTGATAGATAGCTTGAAACTGAATAAAGAACAGAAAGACTTGGAAGTAATTGATATAACAAGAATATAGCTGGGAGCAAGGAGCAAGGAGCTGGGAGTGAAAACCCGTTTGCAGGTCACAGGTGTCACGGTTCGAAAGTACTGAAAAAGTCCGCATTCTGTCATTCTGAATGGAACGAAGTGAAATGAAGAATCTTTAAAGTTGCTTAAATACTAAGATTCTTGCTGCGCTCAGAATGACAGATCGAATCCTATGAACTGTTAACTGTGAACCATGAACTAAACTTACATAGACAAGGAGAAATTAATATGTACAAACAAACATATCTTTGTCCCATAACATATAAGGAAGAAATTGCTCCGGGTATTATCGATATGAGGATAGAATGCAAGGAAATAGCTCAAGCAGCCCAGCCGGGACAATTTCTAAACATTAAATGCTGTGAGGGTTTAAGTGCAATATTACGCAGACCTATCAGCATATGTGATGTGGATACTAAAAAGAATGAAGTAAGATTTGTCTTTCAGATTAAAGGAGAAGGAACTAAACTGCTCTCCTTTAAAAATCCCGGCGATAGCGTAGATGTGCTTGGTCCCTTAGGTACCTCTTTTAGTATAGAAGAGCGGTTCAAAAAACCTATACTTATTGGCGGGGGGATAGGGACATTTCCTCTTCTATATCTTGCAAAAAAGCTTCAAGATAGAAGTGCATCAGCTTATCTCGGTTTTAGAAGCAAAGAAATGGTAACACTTGAAGCAGATTTTAAAAATGTTTGCAAGGAAGTATTAGTTGCTACAGATGATGGGAGTTACGGATATAATGGATATGTAACACAACTGATGGAAAATGCAATAAGAGAAGGTAAAGCAGATATTATATATGCGTGTGGTCCGGAACTTATGCTAAGAGCCGTAGTTGAAACATGTAAAGCCAATAACCTTTACACACAGATTTCAATGGAACAGCGAATGGGCTGCGGAATTGGTGCTTGTTTAGTTTGTGTATGTAAGACAAAGGCTAACACAGAAGATGGCTGGGATTATGAGCATGTATGTAAAGACGGACCTGTTTTTTGGGGAAATGAGGTGATGTTTGATGAGTAGTAATGATAAAGCTAGGAGCTTGGAGCTCGGAGCTTGGAGTAATGATAAAGATCGGAGCTTGGACCTTGGAGCTCGGAGCATACAAAATAGAAAACCAATTACATCTCAAGTAAAGCCGAATATGAAAGTCAATATCGCCGGAGTGGAGTTAGACAATCCGGTTATTACGGCATCGGGTACTTTCGGATTTGGCAGGGAGTATGGAGAATACTTTGACTTAAATCAGCTAGGTGGCATATGTGTAAAGGGGTTAACCTTAACACCCAGAAAAGGCAATAAGGCTCCACGGATTTCAGAGACTCCGGCAGGAATATTAAACAGTGTAGGATTGCAGAATCCTGGCGTAGAATATTTTATTGAACATGAAATTCCCTTTCTTAAAAAATATAATACAAGGATTATTGCTAATATGTCGGGGAATACGGTAGAAGAATACTGCAGTATGGCAGAGATGCTTAGTGATAGTGATGTTGACTTGCTTGAAATGAATATTTCTTGTCCTAATGTCAAGGAAGGCGGTGTAGCATTTGGTACTAATGCTGAAACAGTAAAGTATATTACTAAAGCAGTAAAAAAATACTGCAAAAAGCCTCTGATCGTTAAGCTTTCTCCCAATGTAACGGATATAAAAGAAATAGCCTTGGCTGCTGAAAGTGAAGGTGCCGATGCTGTCTCTCTCATCAATACACTGCTGGGAATGACTATAGACATTCATAATCGAAAGCCTGTATTAGCCAATAATGTTGGAGGACTATCGGGTCCTGCGGTAAAACCTGTAGCCGTCCGAATGGTATGGCAGGTTGCATCATCTGTAAAAATTCCAGTTATCGGAATGGGTGGTATTATGACAGGTGAAGATGCGGTTGAGTTTATGCTGGCAGGTGCCTCTGCAGTAGCGGTAGGAACTGCAAACTTTATAGATCCGCTTGCATGCCCTAAAATAATTAAAGGATTAGAACAATACCTAAATAAGAATAATATTAATAGTGTAAATGAAATAATAGGAAAAGTAGAATTGAATTAGTTCACGGTTCACAAAAAAATAACGTGACGATAATAATATTATGTAAATTATTTGATGGAGAGTTATACGAAGATACTGAAAAAATCCAAGTTTGTGTCATTCATGCTATTACTCCGAGCTCCAAACTCTGAGCTCCGAGCTAAAAAAGGAGAGTTTTATGATACGGTTGATTTTAGTTAGACATGGCGAAGCAGAAGGAAATCTTATTCGTAAATTTCACGGACATTATGATTCAAAATTGACCCCTAATGGTCACCAACAGGTTCAAAAGCTTTCAGAAAGAATGGAGAAGGAAGAAATTGATATATTATACTCCAGTGATCTTTCAAGAGCTTATGAAACTGCAAGATATATAGCCGAAAAGAAGCATATGGATATTCAGGTCATTGAAGGATTGCGTGAGATTAATGGCGGGGATTGGGAAAATATACCGTGGGCAGATCTTCCGCACAAGTGGCCGGAATCTTATAATCACTGGGAGAAATCACCTCATCTGCTTCAAATGCCTAATGGAGAGTCGATGGTAGAGTTTCAGCAAAGGGTTGTAAAAGAGATAATGAGTCTTATCAAAAATAGTGAGTCTGAAAATATTTGTGTCGTTACACATGGCACGGTGATTAAGGTTCTGCTTTGTTTCTTTTATGGAAAACCGCTTGAAGAGATTGTAAATATTCAGTGGCATGATAATGCTTCTATCACTATAATCAATATTGATCAAGATAACTATCATGTAGTGATTGAAGGAGATAACAGGCATTTAGGTGAATTAAGCACCCTTGCTAAGCAGGATTGGTGGAAAAAGTAGATTGATATTAAAGTATTATTTATTGAAAAATAAAGGGGAGGATTATGATGATTACACAAGAAAGAGTATTGGAAGTTCTGAAAGAAGCAGGTGTTTTATTAGAAGGACATTTTCTTTTGACATCAGGAAGGCATAGCAACAAATACCTTCAGTGTGCTAAGATTTTTCAATATACTAAGTATAGTGAAGAATTATGCAAAGCTTTAGCCGAAAAGTACAAAGATGCAAATATCGATGTTGTAATCGGTCCTGCAATCGGAGCGATTCAGATGTCTTATGAAGTAAGCAGATGGCTTGGAGTTAAGAATATTTTTGCCGAAAGAGATAACGGTTTTATGACACTTAGAAGAGGTTTTGCCATCGAAAAAGGTCAAAAGGTATTGATTGTTGAAGATGTTGTCACTACGGGTGGTTCAGTAAAAGAAGTAATAAACATTGTTAAGGAAGCAGAAGGAGAAGTAGTAGGAGTAGGTGCTGTAGTAGACAGAACAGGTGGAAAAATTGACTTTGGAACAAGATTCGAATCAGTGATTTCAATGGCGGTAGAATCATATGAAGTTGATAGCTGTCCTCTCTGTAAACAAGGTATACCCTATAATAAACCTGGAAGCAGAAAGATAAAATAAGATAAGATATAGGTAAAAGGATTTTAAATTTAAATTTAAAATCCTTTTAAAATTATTCTTTGTTATTTACAAAACATTAAACTAGGTGTATAATAAATTTTGTCACAAAAGATATGGCCCTATCGTCTAGTGGCTAGGACGCCGCCCTCTCACGGCGGTAACAGGGGTTCGAGCCCCCTTAGGGTCACCATATTGTTAGATTAGTATAGATCAAGTCTATTTTAATCAGTAACCATGCAGGTTTGCGGGGTTTTTGAAATTACTTTCAAAAACCCCGTTTTTCATGCTACTTTATCTATAATCAGAGGATATAAAGAGAGAGAATCTCACACTGCGGCAGTTGGAGGTGCTCGAGATGGCGGCTAAGGGAGTTATGTATAAAGAAGTTGCAATGCAAATAATTTTATTGACGCAATACCCAAGTATGGGTTATTATAAAGTTAATTACATGAAAAAGGCAAACTTGATGAAAATCAGGGACGCAAAGCTACGAGTCTACAGTATTTATACTATGATAGTCGGGCTGCCCTAAGATAAAATACATTAGTTTTATGGCTGTCGTAGTTTAAGAGACTACGGCTTTTTTGTTTTCATTTTAAAGCAAAAAATGCCGGTAGAAAAGATAAAATTAATGTTCTTCAATTACTCGAGAGGAGGAAAGGTTTTGGAACAATTAGCAAGAACTTTTATTATTTTAGAGATGCTCTTTGTGAATCTAATAACTTCACATCGTTGTTCGAGAAGAAAATATTCGTTGATAAGAATTATTGCAGAATTAACTCTTTTTACGGTTTTAATTTTCTTGGTTTCGTTTGTAATAAAGCTAAAGTTTCACTTAAAATATGTGAATCCTAGTATCACTTTGCTGCTAGGATTCACATATTTTTTTCCTTTAAAACACTTATATCATGAATCTTCGAATAAAACTTTAACTATCATGTTTTTTTCATGGATTCATACAATGGTTGTAACTTATCTTTCTATACAAACTTCTATATTATTGGGATTTAAAAATCATTTTCAGATAGCTTTGATAGCACAAACTATAATCTATGTGTTCAGCACTCCCGCTATTATAAGATTCGTAAAAAATAAGTTTCTATATATCTTAAGAAATATTTCAAATGAAATGAATAAGTATCTCATTATTCTGAGCTTAGTGGAATTTACAACTCTGTTTATGATTCATTTATATTTTATGAAAAATACAAGCTCATACTTGGGAGTAATAATGGTAACCTTAGTAGTACTAGCAGTTATTATAAGTTATCAGTTAATCTATATTATTGTTAAAAACTTTAAAAATATCAGCTTTTTGAAACAGCTTGCCTATTCAGATGCCTTAACTGGTATTAAGAATCGATTAATACTCTTTCTTGATTGTGAAAAATTAGTCTCGGAAAACAAACCCTTTACTTATATATATATGGATCTAGATAATTTTAAAAAAGTAAATGATACATATGGTCACTCTGTTGGGGATGATTATCTAAGACAGTTTACTAAAGCAACGATAGAAACGATAGGTGATAAAGGAAGTATTTATAGAATGTCGGGTGATGAATTTATTTGTATATATGAGGAAGATAAAGTAGACTTGTTCCTAGCAACATTTGAGAAAAAAATTATGGACTTCTTCGACATGAACATACCATTCTTAGGTGTTAGTATTGGCTGTGCAAAGTTCCCTGAAGACGCTGATTCGTTAGATGTACTGATTAAAATAGCTGATAGGATCATGTACAAAGTCAAAAATGCCAAGAGAATCAAACCAATCTAAGCTATTGGTGTATAATGGAATTTTTTATTAATTTTAAGACAAGAAAAGGCTTGGCACCGGTCCGGTCATGAAAAAGCACCACCAATAAGGTGGTGCTGACTAAATAAAATTCAATATTTCAAAGGAGTGTGAACTGACGTACCATTCAGGACACCTTATTGCTGTACGTTATACATGCCATTACTTTGCATATAATTGAAAACACCTTCCCCGTGCTGCTGCTCTTCCTTCTGTATGTGGTTAAGTGCCTGACGGACATTTGTATCTTTGAACTCAAAGATTGCTGTATTGTACGCACCTGATACATACTTTTCTGTCATCAATATGTCATTGCAGAGCGCAGCGTCATTCTGATTATTCATCCCTGTCTTGCCTCCCGGCTGAGCACCTTGTGCACTTGCCTGCTGACCTTTCTGCTGTCCCATGTTTGGAACCTGTCCCGACAAAATCTGGTTGATTGTATTCAGGTGCTGCTGCTCTTGTCCTGCATATGTGCTGAACAATTGCTTCAGCTGTGGATCTTGAGCCTGATTTGCATAATTATTGTACTTTTTGATGCATACCTGCTCATGACTCTTTTGGTCCTCTAAAAGCATTTTTTCTTTTTGAGTAAAACTAATAGCCATTATAAAACACCTCCTAGAGATATTTTTACAAATTGGCATGGATATTATTCAT
>JBFWMP010000089.1:0-11631 GCA_050251575.1 Clostridia bacterium | reverse complement strand
AATAGAATCCTTGCTGCGTTGTCAGGTTTTGCATCGTTCCACCAACTACACCAATCTTATTTAAAATAACAAATGCAGTCAATAAACCATAAATACCTTGTGTTCCAGGAAGTGCCTGAAGCAATAATGCTTGACCAAACTTACTCGGATCTTCTGTAACCACTCCTGCAGCAGCCTCACCAACAATACCAACACCCTTTGCTGAACCGGTTCCTGCTAACAATACCGCTAAAGCAGCACCCATCATTGCTAAGAAATTTCCATTAAACAAAAATTCAACCCAATTTACCCCTGTCATAATTAATCTGCCTCCTTATCTTCTACTTGAATATATTTTGTTTTTATTTTAAAGGGCTCAAAGGCTTTGCCACCGCCCTCATAAAACTTGCCGAAAAACTCTACATACTGCAAACGACTTGCATGTACATAAGCACCCAGTGCATTAATCAATATATTAAATGTGTGTCCGGCAATAAATACAATACTGAGAATAATAATCCCCACTATATTAAATCCGAATAACGTACCCATGGTGTTAACAACTGTAGCAATAACACCTGTAGCTAACCCCAGAGCCAGTAACCTTGAATAGGACAATACGTCACTAAGATATCCTGTTACATTATAAAGGCTTAACACACCCATAAGCAGCTTTTTAATAATTCCCTTTTCCCTTCTTCCTTGTGTAAGAACAAGAAGAGCTGCACCGGCAATCGCCATATATTGTCCAGTTAAGCCTAGGGATCCTCCAACAATCAATAATGCCAATCCCGTAAGCAAAATATACCATGATCCTATGTCAAAGAAAGCATCTGCATATTTACCGTCTTTAATAAGCCGATACGCTTGCAAACCCATTCCTACATACAGGTGTATCCCGCCAAAAATGAATGCCCATACAAGCAGCTTCATTGGTTCCTCAAGAGGATTAAACCATAGTGGCCGGATAAATCCTTCCGTTCCTGTAAGGATATCGAAAATATTTCCAAACCATCCTCCAAATAATGCCCCCCATACAAATGTCGAAATCCCTCCAAGGAATAATAGCTTGACAAGTTTATGAACCAATCCTTCCAGCTTGTACCTTGCAAGAAAAATTCCTGTTATTAATGCTATTGTGAGTCCATAGCCGGCATCACTAACCATCATCCCAAAAAATACAAAATAAAATGGAGCCATAAATAAGTTTGGATCAATTCCTTTAGCACTAGGCAAACTATATAACTCTGTAATCATCTCAAATGGCTGTACCAGTGCGTGGTTTCTAAGCAATATTGGGAATTCCTCTTCCTTTTCAGGTTTCTGAATATCAATCATACAATCCCACTGCTGTTCTATTGTCAGTCTTACTTTATCTGCAACCTCTTCCGGAAGCCAGCCTTCCAGCATGAAAACCTTATCTGTCTTTACCAGCTTACTCAATACCTTTTTTCTATCCCGTTGGTTCTGCAGATAGTCATGCAATACTTCAATATTTTCTTTTTCATTGGTTAAGGCAGCAATATCCTTATCAATTCTTTTACGTTCTTTCTCTATTTCTCTAATTTGATTTTCAGCCTTAACAATATTTTCGCTAATAGTCCCTTTTAATTCTTTAAAAGCGACCTTACTGAATCCATATTGTTTAAGCACTCTCATTGCCTCTTCTTCCTGTGCGCTAAAACAAATGAGAAACAGATAGCTTTGATCATTATCTTGGTTCACTATATTCAAATAACTCTCCACAACCTGCTCATACAACTCTTCTTTCAGCTTATCCGTATCTACCAGTGCAGGTACAACCCCCATTGCAAGGATAGTGTTTTTTGTTGAATCCACCTCTACCGGAACACTCAAAGCTTTCCACGGCTCTAATGATTCAATGAGATTCCTCAGCCTGTTTTCTTCTGACCGCAATGCTGATAGCTGTTCTACATACTCACCGATTCGTTTTACCTTGTCCCATATTTCTTCTTGCTTATGTATAATTTCATCATACTGTGTGCGGCTTAACTTTCTTTTAGGCTCAAATAAGCCTTTCTTGCGAGTATTATACTTCGATAGATATTCTATTGAAGACTTTATTAGAGCAACGTCTGATTCAATCCGGACATTCTCTGCTTCCTCGCCATCCCGCTCAACCAACCCAGACCATTCTTGCTCAGATATCTTCTGTTCAATATTATTGATTTCCACAACGCCCATTCTCATAAGACTTTCAATAATCCGGTCTTTATCTGATTCTAAGCCGATTAGGGAAATCTTATTCATATTAACTATTGCCATGGGCCTTCACAATCCTTCCCACTATTATATCCACTGCACTATCAACCTTTGTGCGAGCCTGCTGCTTTATAGCAGCGCATTCTTTTACTGTTTGTTCCTGAATTACGTTAATTTGACCTTGGGCAGTTTTTTCTGCTTCCAAGATAATTGCCGCTGCTTCCTTTTCTGCCTCTTCTACTGCCTGTTTTGTTAACTTGATAACTTGATTTTGGGCTTCTGCTGCAACTTGACGCGCTTCTAATACTGACTGTTTTTTAATCTGCTCAGCTTCTAACTCAGTTTGCTTAATAGATTTTAAAATATCAATTGACATTACCATCACCACCTTATTATGAATAAATGGAACGTAAGAATTGAGTAAAATATTGCTATATTGTTTTTATTATACTTACTTTGTATAACAATTGTCAATGTTTTAACGTAATTATTGTTTAATTAAAATCATTTATTCTATTGTTAATTATTCCAAAATGATATAAAATTGCCTGCACGATTCTATACGAAGCTGTTCCATCACCATAAGGATTTACTGCCTTTGCCATCTCAGCATATTCCTCCGGCTCATCAAGAAGCATGGCTGAAAGCTTTATAATCATATCCTTATCAACACCTGCAATTTTAACCGTTCCTGCTTTTACAGCTTCCGGGCGTTCAGTCTCATTTCGAAGCACCAGTACCGGCTTACCGAGAGAAGGTGCCTCTTCCTGAAGCCCACCTGAATCTGTTAATACCAAATAACATTTTTTCATGACATTATGAAGCTCCTCCACATCTAATGGCTCAATCAGATGGACACGTGGAATATCTCCCAATATTTCAAATACCATATCCTTTACTGCCGGATTAAGATGCACTGGATATACAACTTCAACATCATTATATCGACTCACCAATTCCTTTACCGCTTCACAAATATTTCTCAAAGGTTGTCCAATATTCTCTCTGCGGTGTGCTGTTACCAAAATAATTCTATGATCTTTGTAATTCAGTCCTTTCAATTCCTCTGTTTTAAAACCGAACTCATCTTTAACTGTGGTTTTTAATGCATCGATAACAGTATTTCCAGTTATATATATCGTATCCTCACTGATATTTTCATTAATTAGATTTGCCTTGTTGGCCATAGTAGGTGCAAAATGCAAATCTGCTAAAACTCCTGTAAGCTTTCTATTTATTTCTTCAGGATAGGGAAAATATTTGTCAAAGGTTCTTAATCCTGCTTCTACATGCCCTACCTTCACCTTATTATAGAAAGCTGCCAGACTGCCTGCAACAGTAGTGGTGGTATCACCATGAACCAGCACAATATCCGGCTGAGCTTGCTTTATAACTTCATCCAATCCTTCCAAGGCTTTTGTGGTAATTGTAATCAAGCTTTGTTTCTGCTGCATGATATTAAGATCATAGTCAGGCTTTATTTGAAATATATCAAGAACCTGGTCCAGCATTTCCCTATGCTGCGCAGTTACACATACGATAGACTCTATAAACTCACATCTTTCCAGTTCTTTTACCAATGGGGCCATCTTAATAGCCTCTGGTCTTGTCCCAAAAATCGTCATTACTTTTATTTGCTTCATCAATGTACTCCTTCCGTTATATAGTAGCTTGGAGCTTGGAGCTTGGAGCTTGGAGCTCGGGGATTAGGGCTCAGCATTGGGAGTTCAGAACTCCAAGCTTTTTGCTATAAATAATGTTAAAATAAAAGCCACAGTACAGCATGATTGCTGTCCGTGACTATACTTATCCTTTTATTATTTTTCGGCAGAATCATTCTCATCTTTATCAGCCTCTATCACTTGTGGTGCAGGTTCAAACTTATAGCGTGCACCAGCAACAACAAAGACTAATACAGAAAAAATAAGTACCATCGCACTAAAAGCGCCACTGCCTGTTAAAACTACCGCACTCAAACCTAAAATTCCACTTATTGTATATAATATCATTACTGTCTGTCTTTGTGAGAATCCCATGTCAATCAAACGATGATGAAGATGTCCTCTATCTGCTTCCATAATTGATTTCCCATGAATCATTCTTCTTAATATCGCATATCCCGTATCAAAAATAGGTAATCCTAAAATAAGAAGAGGAGCTGCGAATGATATAACCGCATAAAACTTAAAAAGCCCTTGTATGGATATAGTGGCCAAAATAAAACCGAGAAAAGTTGCCCCCGTATCACCCATAAATACCTTTGCCGGATTGAAATTATAAGGCAAAAATCCAAGACATGATCCTGCTAAGGCTGCTGTAATCATAGCCGTAGAACTAATTATACCAACCGGCTCTCCTGCAAGCAAGGAAACAAACAATAAGCATATGGAGGCTATAGAAGATATCCCTGCAGCCAAGCCATCTAAACCATCAATAAGATTCACTGCATTGGTAACGCCAATAATCCACGCTACCGTTAAAGGAACAGACCAAAATCCTAATTCAATGGTTTCTTTTGCACTAAATAGATTAGGATTCGTTAGTACTTCAATTCTTACACCATGAAATACGACAATAAGTGCCGCAATAATTTGAAATACAAGCTTCACCTTAGCCTTTAACTGTTTCACATCATCTATGATCCCTAAAAGCACAATGACCAATGCACCCAGCAATATTCCTCTTATGCTTTTGTCAATCTCTACAAAAGCCACTACGCTAATAATAAATCCATAGAAAATTGCCAGTCCACCTAATCGAGGTATCGGCTTCTTATGTATTCTCCTGTCATCTTTCGGAACATCTATCGCACCAATCTTATACGCAATAACCTTAGCCAAAGGAGTGGCGGCAAAAGCGATCAGAAACGCAACAATAAACGAAAGCACCAAAAATAGATTTTGATAGCTCAAAATATACACCTCTTTTTTGTATTAAAAGCAGCTAACTTTTTTATCTTAAATGTTATCAAGCATAATTTTATATCTAACCATTTTTATTGTCAACTATGATACAGGAAAAG
This sequence comes from Clostridia bacterium, assembly GCA_050251575.1. Classification (GTDB taxonomy): domain Bacteria; phylum Bacillota; class Clostridia; order SK-Y3; family SK-Y3; genus X23. The sequence continues at coordinate 6,407 of JBFWMP010000089.1, read as the reverse complement.
TTATTTATTTTTAATATTCGCATGATAGATAAAAAATACTACCACGCTTTCTCATATTATAGACGCAGTAGTATTTTTAGTGTTCCCTAAATTTTTGGTACAAACCCAACCTTCTTATAAACTTTTCTCAATGTTCTTTCTGCAATGCTAGATGCCTTTTGTGCACTGGCACTGTATATTTGCTGCACATAATCCTTATTATTCATCAACTCTTTGTATCTTTCTTGTATAGGTTTCAGGCTTTCGATTACAGCCTCTGCCACTTCTTCTTTTAGCTGCCCATAACCCTTGCTTTGAAAATGCTCTTCCGCTTGCTTAATTGTTTTTCCTGTTATACTGGAATAAATAGAAAGCAAGTTATTAATACCATCTTTGCCCTCTTCATATTTAATTTCATTATCCGAGTCGGTAACTGCCCGTTTAACCTTTCTTCTTATCACATCAGGAGCATCTAGAATCGCAATATATGCATTTTCGTTCTCGTCAGATTTAGACATCTTTTTATTTGGCTCCTGCAAGCTCATAATCTTAGCCCCTACTTCAGGAATATAACCTTCCGGAATAGTAAATGTCTTACCGTAAATGCCATTGAAACGTTGTGCAATATCTCTGGCTATCTCCAAATGCTGTTTCTGATCCACACCAACAGGTACAAGATCTGTCTGATAAAGCAAAATATCTGATGCCATCAATACAGGATAAGTAAATAGACCTGCATTAATATTATCCTCATGCTTTGCAGATTTATCTTTGAACTGCGTCATTCTGCTAAGCTCCCCCATATAGGTATAACAGTTTAATATCCATGACAATTCTGCATGGGCACTCACATGGGATTGAAAAAAAATCAGATTTTTTTCAGGATCGATCCCACATGCAATATATTGCATTAAAAATTCCATACATCTTGTGCGTAGCTCCTTAGGATCCTGCCTAACCGTCAATGAGTGCATATCCACTACAGAAAAACAGCAATTATATTCATGCTGCAGTTGAATCCAGTTCTTCAATGCACCTATATAATTTCCCAGCGTTAAAAATCCACTAGGTTGTATCCCACTAAATATGATTTTCTTCTTCTCTTGATTTTCCATCCCTATTACGCTCCTTCGTCTATCGTTTACAGCTCTATTTTCAATTCTTTAAGAACTTCCCCTAATATTTTTATACCCTCTTCGATCTTCTCATCTGCCATCGTTGAATAATTCAGCCTGAATGAGCTGCTCGGCTTTTCCATATCCGTCATAAAAGTACTCCCGGGGACAATAGCAACCTTCCGATTTACAGATTCCTTCGCAACTACAGCAGCATCAAACCTATCCGGCAGCATGCACCAGATGAAAAGTCCCCCTTCAGGTCTTGTATATTTACAAAAGTCCGGAAAATATTTATCCATGCACTCTAGCATAAGCCCACAGCGTTTGCCGTACAAATTCCTGCTTTTCTGTATATGTTCATCCATATCATATTTGTTTATGTATTCTGTCGCTAAAACCTGGGCAAATATATTGGTATGTACATCATTCACCTGCTTTAAGACAACAATCTTTTCAATGATCTTCGAAGGAGCAATCACCCATCCCAACCTCAGACCGGGGGATAATATTTTAGAGAAGGAGCCGACATAAATAACCCTTCCATTTACATCCATCGATTTAATGGTAGCCACATCCTGTCCTTTAAATCTTAGTTCCCCATAAGGATTATCTTCAATAATATATAAATTATATCGTTCAGCGATCTCTAATAACTTTTTCCTCTTTTCCAAACTCATTGTAATTCCGGATGGATTTTGAAAAGTAGGAATTGTATAAATCAATTTAATACGGTCATTATCTTTTAATATTTCCTCCAACTGTTCAATATTCATACCATCATCTTCAACCGTTACCGGAATTAGTTCAGCATTATACGCACGAAATGCATTCAATGCACCAATGAAGCTTGGATTTTCACAAATAATCCCGTCTCCTTCATTCAAAAATGCCTTGGCTGCTAAATCTATTCCCTGCTGCCCCCCACTGACGATAACTAAGTCATCATCCTCTCCTCCTACGCCCACTTTATTCATTCTTTGCATTACTATTTCCTTAAGTGGAGCATATCCATCCGTCACACTATATTGAAGTGCAGCCACTCCGTTATTCATCAATATATCATGAGCAATTCCTGCAAGCTCTTTTGCTGGAAATGTCTCCGGTGCAGGATTCCCTCCTGCAAAAGATATGATGTCTGCATTTTGGAGAAGCTTGAAAATTTCTCTAATTGCTGACCCTTTCAATCCCTTTACACGTTCTGCAAATAAGTTATCTATGTTTTCCATAATTACACATCCTTATTTTTAGTAAATTGTATTTTACAAATTCTATCATACCTGAACTTTCATTGTCAATCATACACAACTTATCGTCTTCCATTGACATTCAATGGGTGCTATTATAGGATATTATCAGGACTTTTTAAGTGTTAAAATATATTCATGACATACATTTTAGAATTTGATGAGAAAGAAGGGTGTTCCATGAAAAAAGTTGTATTTCTTGTTGATATGAATGCTTTTTTTATAAGTTGTGAGATGACAAGAAACCCTTCGCTTGTCGGAAAACCCTCTGCAGTGGCTGGTGATCCCAAGAAGCGTTCAGGAATCATTCTTGCAGCAAATTATGAGGCAAGATCCTTTGGAGTTAAAACCGCCATGGTGCTTCATGAAGCCTTGAAGCTCTGCCCCGGCATGATGTTGGTGCCACCTGATCATCATTTTTATGAGCAGAAATCAAAACAGGTAATGGAATTGCTATTCAATTACTCTCCGACAGTGGAACAGAATAGCATTGATGAGGCATGGCTCGATATGACAGGTACAGAAGGGCTATTCGGCAAACCTACGGAAGCTGCAAAACGAATAATGAATGAAATTAAAGATAGGCTTGGACTATGGTGCTCTATTGGTATAGCTCAAAATAAATTTCTTGCAAAGATGGCGTCTGAAATGAAGAAGCCGCTTGGCATCACAGAGTTATGGGAACAAGATATTCGGCTAAAGCTTTGGCCGCTTTCAGTCAAAGCAATGTATGGCATCGGCGGCAAAACCGCTGGAAAGCTCAATCAGGTTGGAATACAAACCATAGGGGATCTTGCGAAGTATGATAGAAATCAAATTATCAAAGTCCTTGGCAAATGCGGCTATGAAATCCATCTGCACGCAAACGGTAGTGATAGCTCTCCTATCCAGCCTCACATAATAGGGGATATGAAGTCAATCGGTCGCTCAACAACACTGCCGGAAGATATTACGGATATTGAAAAGGCTAAAATTGTTCTTATGGAGCTTGCCGATGACATCGGCATGACTGCGAGAAAACATGAAAAGAATGGACGCACTGTACATATTACCCTGAAATATTCAGACTTCCAAATTGTCACAAGACAAATAACAATTCCTGCAACCTGCGTTACCAACGAAATATATCAAGCTGCTTGCAGGCTGTTGGAACAGAACTGGAACAGATTTCGTCCCGTCAGGCTAATCGGAATAAACCTTGCTGGCTTCGATGAAGATTGCTCTACGGGACAACTGTCACTTTTTGACTTTATGGAAGACCGTTTGAAAGATGATAAATATAAGCGGATTGACCTAGCAATGGACAAAATCAGGAATAAACACGGTTTAAACAAGATCAGCCGTGCTGCATTAATTAAGAAGGAAAATATTAATCCTTAATTTTAGCTTTTTCATATTCACAGACTAGCACATCCAGCTTTCTGCTGATTTCAAGTATATCCTCTGAATTCAAAACTTCTTCTCTCCTAATTAATTCATACAAATTTTCTCTTAGTTTTTCAATTTGATCATATAACATTCTAAATCCCCCGTTTCAGTAATTTTTCTATCTCACCTTCCGGAATAGGTTTGCTAAATAGATAACCCTGGATTTTATTACACTCATGATTAACTAAATATGCCAATTGTTCCTGTGTTTCTACTCCTTCAGCTACTACGCACATCCCCATACTCTTACCTAACGTAACAATTTGCCCTATTAAGGTTCCACTTGCATCTTCACAAGTAATATCATCTATAAATGACTTATCTATTTTCAAAGTTGATATAGGTAACTGTTTTAAGTAACTTAAAGAAGAATATCCCTTACCAAAGTCATCCAAAGCAATTCCGATTCCGGTTTCTCCTAGCTTTTCTAATTTTGTAGCAATAGTTTCATAAGATTCCATCAATATTGATTCTGTAATCTCCAATTCAAGATAATTATGCTCAAGCCCAAAAAACTCAAGAGTATCTAAAACCATATCATTAAAATCCGTCTGTAAAAGCTGTAACATAGAGATATTGACTGATACGGTCAAGTCTGCATACCCTTTCTTATGAAGTTGCTTTAAAAAAGCACATGCATTTCGCAAGACCCACGCTCCCAACGGTATAATCAAGTGCGTATCTTCTGCTACTTTAATAAATTTTAGTGGAGAAACAAACCCCAGTTCCGGACTTTTCCACCTCAATAAAGCTTCAAGTCCTGTAATCTTATTCAACTCTAAATCAAACTGCGGTTGATAATATATTTCGAATTCATTTTTCTCTAACGCTGTATGTAAATACCTTTCAATAGTCATTCTTTCAGTAAAAGCTTCATTCATAAACTGATTATATACAACATATCTATTTCTGCCTGTATCTTTTGCCCTATACATAGCAATATCCGCATACTTAAGCAACTCATCCAAATTTTTGCCATGTTCAGGATAAATGGTAATTCCAATACTTACGCTAATATGCAGTACACTATTCAAAACATGAAATTCTTCCTTGAATCCAGTAAGAATATGAGAAGCAAATACTTCTTCATCTCCTTTTTCTTTAATATCTGGGACTATAATAATAAATTCATCACCGCCAAGTCTGTAAATAGAACAGCCTTCTTTCAAGAGTGAAGCTAATCTTTCACTTACTTTAATTATCAATTGATCACCAAAGGCATGTCCCATCGTATCATTAATATACTTAAAGCTATCCATATCTATAAATAGTAAAGCAGATTTGCTGTTTTGGGAAATGAAAACATCCTTGTTTGAATTCTCATATAATGACAGTTTATTCGACAGTCCTGTTAATGTATCATGAAAAGCAAGATGAATGAGCTTTTCTTCACTTATTCTAAGCTTTTCATTAATGGTCAATACTTCATCGAATTGCTGTTGCAATTCTTCATCAGAAGCTGCTAATTCCTCATATATTTGTGTAAGCTCCTCATGACTATGAGAAAGACTTTCTTTCATCTTCTTTATTTTCTTAATATAAACCAACAAAACACAAACAAAGATTATCAATATGATAAAGGCTGCCAGAACGCTCAATACAAGTGTCTTATATGTCTCAATAAAAGAAAACGGCTTATTAATTACCTCACAATCTTTCGGAATTATACTCAATGGTATGTTAAACCTTTTTAACTGTTGATAATCGAAGACACTCCGAGTAGTTCTCGGAAATAAGACAGGAATATTATCTGGATTTTCTCCATTCAGCACTCGGATAGCTGAATTTGCTGCATTCATTCCTTGAAGTTTTCCACTCATCATGGTTCCCCCAAAAGCTCCGTTGTTCAAACCCAGGTCAAATAAGTGGTATACTGGAACACTGCTATTCTTGCTAACTTCCCTTGATACATTCTCAAACTCAACTATTTTTCCATTAACATCACTATAATAAGTAGTAACAATAATAATACTATCCTTATCATAACTCCTGACATTCTTAATTAATTCATCATAAGATAGGTTATTCAATGGAATAGTGTTCAAATCCATATTCATTAATTTAATTTTATTAATAACCAGTTCACCCGTAGATACTCCACTCTCAAAATTATCAAACAGCACATAAACATTCTTTAAAGAAGGATTAATTGCTAACGCCATCTTTATAGTATCGGTTGGATCAATTTCTTCAATAATACCTGTAAAATTCGAATGTCCACTTGTGATATGTGCTACACCATTCTGATTCACTCCACAAAATACTACTGGAGCGTTTGAAAACAAACTTTCTCTATTCTCTAGTGCAAATTCCAGCGCGGTATCATCCGTAACAATTAGCACGTCGATATGCTTGTTTTGATACTTGTATTCAAAATAATCATACAGATGGAGTTTATTTTCACCTGTTGGATATTTCTTCCAATCCATATATTCAATAGAAATGGAAGGATTATTACTGCTTTCTTTCAGAACATTAATAATACCATCAGTCTCGTCTTTAGACCATGTAAATCCCTGATGATATGAATTGATTATCAAAACATTTTGGGGCTCATTGATAACTTCTGCATATACATCGTTTGGTAACCATGAACAAAATAAAATCAGTATCATTATTATTGCAGCTATTTGCTTTT
>JBFWMP010000088.1:0-11634 GCA_050251575.1 Clostridia bacterium | reverse complement strand
TAAAAGAACATAATAATCTAAATTATTATATAATTATTTGCTTTCTATATTATAATTATTAGTATTATCAGCATTTAATGAGAGGTTGTTTTCAGAACTTCAATTCTCAATTTTCAATTCTCAATTCTCAATTGAACTTTTGTTCTCAAATGTACTTTTTATTGTTCATTCCACATTTTTATCAATTCTTGTGCTATTTGCACAGTGTTGGTTGCTGCGCCTTTTCTAATGTTATCAGCTACAACCCAAAGATTAACACCACTCTCCACACTTTCATCTCTTCTGATTCTGCCTACAAATACTTCATTTTTCCCGGAAGCATTAAGTGCCATGGGATATACGTTATTTTCTAAGTCATCTTCCACAATTATACCAGGAGCATTCTCTAATACGGTTTTCAACTCACTTAAGTCAAACTGTTTTTCGAATTCTATATTAATAGACTCACTATGACTGTTAAATACAGGGACTCTGACAGTTGTTGCAGTTATCTTTAAGCTTTGATCTCCAAGGATTTTCTTGGTTTCATCTACCATCTTCATTTCTTCTTTTGTATAACCATTTGGCAGAAAAACGTCTATGTGCGGGAGGCAGTTATTTGCAATCGGATAAAGGAATTTTTTTGGTGCTTCTCCCTTTAAACCGTCTTCAAGGTCTTTATATCCGCTCATACCTGCACCGGAAACAGCTTGATAAGTAGAATATACAATTCTTTTGATATTATATTTATCATGTAGCGGCTTTAAAGCCACTACTGCCTGAATTGTTGAGCAATTCGGATTTGCAATAATACCTTTGTTCCATTTGATATCATAAGAATTTACTTCGGGAACTACAAGTGGTATTTCAGGATCCATTCTCCAGGCACTGCTGTTATCTACAACTACACATCCTTTAGAAGCTGCAATTGGTGCGAATTTTTGGCTTATGCTTGCACCAGCAGAGAAGAGAGCAATATCAATACCTCGATCAAAAGAATTTTCAGTTAATTCTTCTACGATATATTCATTACCCATAAAATCAATCTTTGAACCGGCAGATCTGCTGGAAGAAAACAAGTAATAATTTTCCACAGGAAGATTTACCTCTTCTAAAACCTTTAGAAATGTTCTGCCCACCATACCGGTAGCGCCTACTACTGCAATGTTATACTTTTTCATGCTTATACCTCCAAATTGATTTGATTTTTAATAAATACTAATTTTTCTGATACAAATAAAAATAACTGGTTAAGGATAACCAGCTGTGATTGTAAATTATATACAAATGCAATGTCTGTACGACACTGCACAGTAATAACTTAATTACAGATAGCTCTCCATCAAAATATTGATGACAGTTGTATAGTTATTCACTACGCAACCAGGATTTGATTTACCGATGAATTAAATCCTTCGGCATTTTTCCCTTTCGATGCAAGTCACAGAACCTCGGGTTCTCATTGCAGCTACTCATAAAAAATGCGCCTCTACCTTATTATTCATTTTAAATATAATACCATGGATGAAGAGGGGTGTCAAACCTTTTTTCAATATGCTTATCTATTTTAAAATTAGCTTAAAAACAGGAAGGAAAAAGAGGGAAATATGTCGAATCAATGAATGGTAGAAGCAAAATATTTCAAGGGGTTGGAAGAATGAGAAGAAGAACATATTTAGCAATTATTACACTTATTTGTTTTTTGTTTACTATTTTTAATACTACTATGACTGCATATGCATATGAAGGGTTGCCGGAAAAGATAAGAATAGGGATATATTTTGAGAGGTCTGCACCAGCAAGTGTAGATATTAATTCTGATACCGGCTTTGAAATAGGCTATGAGAAGGACGGGCAGTTTGTATGTTTAGCTAGAGAACTATCAACAAAGAATTTAGTTGTACGAAAAGATACATACTTTATAAATACAGGGGCGTTATTATTGGAATACTCTCCAAATAATCCTAATGTGCCTGAGGGTACCAAATATGGTCCATATCATATACAGGTAGGCAGTACGTACTCTAATTATGATTTGGCTCTGCAAGAAAGTAATAACTTGAGCAAGAAAGGGATTCAAGCTTTTCCGGCGTTTATCAATGGTACCTTTAAAGTTTGGACAGGCTTATACATTTCGCTTGAGCAAGCACAAGCTGCCATTACTCAAATAAAACAGTCAGCAGAGGGTAAGGAGTGCGGCATTATATCACCGAGTGCCACAAGCACATTGATATTTCAACAGGGATCTAATGTACCTAAGCTTATTTTTGACAACAATCCATCATCCCTGCTAATCCAATCTATACCTAGTAAAGATGCTGTTTTTCTTATAGGCATTAATGGTAAAAATTATCGGGGTGGTGTTGAGTTTAAAAGATTTAGTGACAGTGATTTGACGGTAATTGATCTAGTGGATTTTGAGCAGTATTTATATGGTGTGCTTCCACGGGAGATGGGCGGGGACTGGCCATTGGAAGCATTAAAGGCACAAGCGGTATCAGCGAGGACGTATGCAGCTTTACATATAAATAAATATCAAAAATACGGTTTTAATTTATGCACTACAACTGCAAGTCAAGTATATGGAGGATACAGCGTAGAGAAGTCTACATGTACAAAAGCAGTAGAAGAAACAAAAGGTAAGATTCTTACTTATGATGGGCGACCTGCATATATTTATTACTTTTCTACAAGTGGAGGTCAGACAGAGGATATTGAAAATGTTTGGGGTGGTGCCGGTGTTCCTTATTTAGTGAGTGTAGAAGATTCATATGAGCCAACCGAGAAATCAGCGAGAGGGTTTTGGGAGGTGACAATGACGCCGGAAGCAGTGGAAGAATTACTGGCCGCAAAAGGTTATGACTTAGGCAAAATTACTTTGGTAAGAGTACTTGAGAATTCTAATTCCGGTCGTGTTACAAAGCTTCAAATTTTAGGAACAAAGGGAGAACAAATATTTGAAAGAGAAAAAGCGCGTACAATATTAGGGCTAAATAGTCAACTTTATTCAATAAATACGGATGGAAATCTATATGCTGTTGGAAATAATACGGCGAACTTAAAGCTTATAGCCGCCTCTGAAGTTAAAGTACTTAGCAGCAGTGGAATCAATACGATGAATGTTTCTGGCGGAAGAATATATGCGATGGGTGCAAATACAAAGAAAAGTTATGCTGTAGTGCCGCAGCAGTACTATATCAGCGGTAAAGGATGGGGCCATGGTATCGGATTAAGTCAATGGGGAGCATGGGGAATGGCGAATGCAGGGTTTAAATATGACCAAATACTTACGCATTATTTTTCAGGAACCGTTGTAGAGTAGGTTGTATTTTTGAATTATTTGATGTAATATTTTAGACTGTATGGAAACAATATTAATAGTCGGTTTACAGGTAAAAAACTAAAAGCAACTGTGAACCATGAACTGATATAGGAGAAGACATTTGATGAAACTTAAGGATTTTTACTATGACTTGCCTCAAGAGCTTATTGCACAAGAACCATTAAAGGATAGGCAGGCATCAAGATTAATGACAATAGACAAAAGTACGGGGCAAGTCGGACATGATGTATTTAAAAATATTATTGAATATATGAATCCCGGAGATTGTTTGGTGCTTAATGATACAAGAGTTATCCCTGCGAGGCTTTTTGGAATGAGGGAAGATACCGGTGGGAAAATAGAGTTTGTACTTTTGCACCAAATCAGCAAAGATGAATGGGAAGTGATTCTCAAGCCGGGAAGAAGGGCAAGGGTAGGTTCAAGGTTTGTATTTGGGAATGGAGAGTTAAGAGCAGAAGTAAGAGAAATAGTGAATGATGGAAACCGTATTGTGAAATTTGAATATGAGGGAATTTTCGAACAGGTTTTGGATAAACTGGGAGAAATGCCATTGCCACACTATATCACAAAACGATTGGAAGATAAGGAAAGATACCAAACAGTTTATTCAAAGAATAAGGGCTCGGCTGCTGCGCCCACTGCCGGACTTCATTTTACCGGCGATCTTCTTGAAGAAATTAAGCAGAAGGGTATCAAGATTGTATTTATCACACTTCATGTAGGTCTCGGAACTTTCCGGCCGGTGAAGGTTGATGATATTCAACAGCATAAGATGCATTCGGAATTCTATATTCTAAATGATGAAGCTGCTGAAATTATCAATACCTGCAAGAATGAAGGTGGAAGAATCATAGCTGTGGGGACTACAAGCTGCAGGACGCTCGAGACAATGACGAATGAAAATGGTAAGATCAGCGCAGGAAGTGGTTGGACGGACATATTCATCTTTCCGGGATATCGTTTTAAGATTGTAAATGCCTTAATAACTAATTTTCATCTGCCGGAGTCAACGCTTTTGATGCTGATAAGTGCTTTAGCAGGACGTGAGAATATTTTAAAGGCATATGAAACAGCAGTGAAGGAAAGATATCGTTTCTTCAGCTTTGGAGATGCGATGTTTATTTATTAAATAGTGGGGAGTGAGGAGTTTTGAATAATCTCCCCGCTGTCCACTCCTCACTCCCCACTTTATCGTAACAAATAGCAAAATATTTGCAAAGTTTAGACTATATAATGATAAGATAAGGATTGATGATAATTGTTTAAATTACATAAGAAGAATGGAAGGGCAAGAAGAGGTGAATTTCACACCTCACATGGCATTATTCATACACCTGTTTTTATGAATGTTGGAACGTCTGCAGCAATAAAAGGAGCTGTTTCAACCATGGATTTAATAGAGGTAGGTTGTCAGGTAGAACTCTCCAATACCTACCACCTGCATTTGAGACCAGGGGATAAGGTGATAAGGCAATTAGGTGGACTTCATAGATTTATGAATTGGGATAGACCCATATTGACTGATAGTGGAGGCTTCCAAGTCTTTTCGCTCGCAGCGCTTCGAAAAATAAAAGAGGAAGGTGTATATTTCTCTTCTCATATTGATGGACAAAAAATTTTTATGGGTCCGGAAGAAAGTATGCAGGTACAATCCAATTTAGCATCTACTATTGCAATGGCCTTTGATGAATGTGTGGAAAATCCTTCAACGTACGATTATGCAAAAGCATCTTGTGAGCGGACTGTACGCTGGCTGATACGGTGCAAAGATGAGATAGCTCGTTTGAATTCCTTACCCGATACCATAAACAAGGAGCAGATGTTGTTTGGTATTAATCAAGGAGGAGTATATGAAGATTTGAGGATAGAAAACATGAAACAAATTGCGGAATTAGATTTGCCCGGATATGCCATAGGGGGCTTAGCAGTAGGTGAATCTCATGACGAAATGTATAGAATCATTGACGTTGTCGAACCTCATATGCCGGCTGATAAGCCGAGATACTTGATGGGAGTAGGCACTCCAAGTAATATTCTGGAAGCTGTTTCCAGAGGAATTGATTTTTTTGACTGTGTTATAACAAGCAGAAATGCAAGACATGGTCATTTATTTACAGAACTAGGGACAATGAATATTTTAAATGCAAAATATCAAACTGATGACAAGCCGATAGACCCTGGTTGTGAATGCCCAGCCTGCAGGCACTATTCGAGAGCGTACATCCGTCATCTGTTTAAGGCCAAAGAGTTGTTGGGGATGCGGCTTTGTGTGCTTCATAACTTATATTTCTATAATACACTAATGGGGAAGATCAGGAAAACGATTGAAAATGATACGTTTGAAGAGTATAAAAAAGAAAAAGTTGAAGTTTTTGCAGCTAGAATATAATTTTGTATATCGCTGCATTATCTATATTTTTTACTTGAACGATTGGAATATTAAGGCTATAATGAAATAAGGCTTGTATCACAAAAATAAGGAGGTGAAATAATGGATGCTAATACTATAAAATTATTGGTAATGTATGCACTTATTTTCGCAGTGTTTTATTTTATTATGGTATTGCCACAAAGAAGAAAAAACAAGAAGTTAAAGGCAATGCTTGATGATTTAAAGGTTGGAGATGAGATTATTACCATTGGAGGAATTTATGGTAAGATAACCGGGATTAAGGAGGATGTACTTACTATAGAAGTAGGAGCGGATAAAACTAAGCTTAGGGTTGCCCGCTGGTCAGTAAGAAGTGTAGAAAGTTCTGTACAATAAAGTCATAAATATCATTCCTTTGAATAAATTATATTATGGAATAACGATTCGGAGGGATGATGGTGGAAAAATTGAAATTTAGTTCATTACAGAATTTAACTTCGGAAAATAATGTAAGTGTTGGTACGGTTCTCAAAGGGATTATATTGGCATATATGATTACACTGGTTGTTTTTTTAATATTTGCAATATTGATTACTTATTCCGATTTTTCTGAAAATGCAATTCCAACTGTCGTAGTAGTGACAACGGTATTAAGTATCATATTTGCAGGTGCCCGTGTTGCTAGAAAAGCTAAAAGTAAGGGATGGCTTAATGGAGCGATATCCGGTATTACGTATATGGTTATTTTATATTTTATCAGTTGTTTGGCTTTAACAGGTTTTGTCTTCGATAAGTATGTAATCTATATGTTGATACTAGGGCTGTTTTCAGGTGCTTTTGGCGGAATCATTGGTATTAATCTAAAAGGAAGAAGTATAGATCTGAAAAATAAAAGATAAGTACTTTTCATGAAAAAAGTATTGTGTTATAATATGTTTTGACATGAAAAAGAGGAGGAAATAGGCTTGAAACATATAAAAATCCTTAGCGGTGCTACTTTGAAGAAAAGTGCAGTTAATGCTGGATGCGGCGAATGTCAGACATCCTGTCAATCGGCTTGCAAAACTTCTTGTACAGTGGCGAATCAAAAATGTGAGAAATAATAGTGTACATAGTAAATAGTAGCCCAGGCGGTGCCTGGGCTACAACAATGATAAGGAAAAAGTAGTGAGGGAAAACAGATGATTCATAAATTTTCAATGAGCGATATTAATATCGTTGTGGATGTGTATAGCGGTGCTGTCCATGTCGTGGATGATGTGGTATATGATATGTTGGATGATAGTGTTGAGTACAACAAGCAAGAAGTCATAGCCTTGTTAAAGCACAAGTATGCTATAGAAAAAATAGAAGAGGCTTATGAAGAAATTCAGGAATTGAAAGAAAAAGGATTTTTATTCACCGATGATACTTACGGGGAGTATATTGAAAAGTGGGACAAGCAGTCGGTTATAAAAGCTTTGTGTTTACATGTATCTCATGATTGTAATTTAAGATGTCAGTATTGTTTTGCTTCTACAGGAAGCTTTCATGGAGACAGACTATTGATGAGTAGTGAGATTGGTAAAAAAGCAATAGATTTTGTTATAAAAAACTCAGGCAAGAGACGCAATATTGAAATCGATTTTTTTGGCGGAGAACCGTTAATGAATTTTGAAGCGGTAAAGGATATCGTAGAGTATGCGAAGGTACAAGGGGCAGCATTTGGAAAAGAATTCAGATTCACTATTACTACTAATGGCATGCTGCTTAATGATGCAATAAAAGAATATATTAATAATAATATGTCAAATATTGTTTTAAGCTTAGATGGCACAAAAGAAGTAAACGACCGGATGAGATTCAGAGTTGACGGACGTGGAAGCTATGATAGTATTGTGCCAAAGTTTCTTGATATTGCTGAATCCAGAAATCAAGATAATTATTATGTAAGAGGTACATTTACAAGAAAGAATCTTGATTTTGCAAAGGATGTGCTTCATCTTGCTGATCTGGGTTTCAAGCAGACATCGGTGGAACCGGTAGTTGCAGCCGAAACTGAAGAATATGCATTAAAAGAAGAAGATTTACCAATATTATATAAGGAATATGAGAAGCTTGCAGTAGAATATTTAATAAGAAAGAAAGAGCAAAGAGGTTTTAACTTTTTCCATTATATGATTGATTTGACTCAAGGGCCTTGTGTTGCGAAAAGGCTTTCCGGATGTGGATCCGGACATGAATATGTTGCCGTAACCCCAGAAGGAGATATTTATCCTTGCCATCAGTTTGTAGGAAATGAAGACTTTAAAATGGGAAATGTGATAGATGGACAATTAAATAATGAAATAAAAAATATGTTTAAGAAATCTAACGTGTATACCAAGGAAAAGTGCAGGAATTGTTGGGCAAAGTTTTACTGCAGCGGTGGATGTCCTGCAAATGCTTATCAATTCAATAAGAATATAAATGAGCCTTATCATATGGGCTGTGAGCTGCAAAAGAAGCGAGTGGAATGTGCACTTATGATTCAAGCAGCATTAGCATTATAAACGGATTCTTGAGTTCAGGCGGGACAAGGTCCCGGATGAACGTTAGAAGCCGTTATCCAGGGACGTAGCGCCGCTTACGTATCTGGTGGTAGACTTAGCAGTATAGTCATCGGATAAACAGGGGAGAAGAAAATATAATGATTATGCAATTTAGAGAGCATTTTCCGGAAATCCATCCATCGTGTTTCATTGCACCTAGTGCAGATATTATAGGTGAGGTTTTTATCGAAGAAAATTCAAGTATTTGGTTTAATGCAGTCATCAGAGGAGATATAGATGCTATTTTTATTGGGAAGAATACTAATATTCAGGATGGATGTGTAATACATTGCAATTGGGGAGTAAAAACAGTTATAGGTGATGGTGTAGTAGTAGGGCATAATGCCGTACTGCATAGCTGCACAATATCAAACAATTGCTTAATCGGGATGGGTGCTATTCTTTTAAATGGTGCTGTAATTGGAGAGAATTGCATTATTGGTGCGGGTGCTTTGGTAACATCGGGTAAAATAATTCCACCAAACTCACTTGTATTAGGAAGTCCTGCAAAAGTAGTCAGAACATTAAACGAAGAAGAGATACAATCCATATCCAAGGGTGCGCAGAATTATATCGGGTTGTTTGATGGATATAATCAGAAAAGTTAATAGCTTTTTAAAGTTGTTAACTAGAATGATATTTTGAATGGAGGAGTGTGAATGTCTGATATTACATATAAGGATATCGAAAGCAATCAGGAAATCAGAACTTATTTGCAGCGAGGAAATGAACTTTTAGGTGTGTTAGGATATACGGAGCATTCTATAGCTCATGCCGCAAAAGTTTCAGAGATTGCTGCAAATATACTTCTTCAATTAGGATATAGTGAGAGAGATGCTGAGTTAGCTAGAATCGCAGGATTTATGCACGACATAGGTAATGTAGTAAACCGGATAGACCATGCGCAAACAGGTGCCGTATTAGCATTTAATATACTGACAAAACTAAATATGAATGCTGAGGAAATTGCGACCATAGTGGCGTCTATAGGTAACCATGATGAAGGGACAGGCTCAGCGGTTAATATTGTTTCAGCAGCGTTAATTCTGGCAGATAAGACCGATGTCAGAAGAACCAGGGTAAGAAACAGTGACTTTGCTACCTTTGATATTCATGACAGGGTAAACTATGCAGTTGAAAAATCTTATACACATATCAGTGCAGAACGTAAGGCAGTATTATTGGAGTTAACAATTGATGTAAAGATTGTATCATTAATAGACTATTTTGAAATATTTCTTGCGCGTATGTTAATGTGTAGAAGAGCAGCAGATTTTTTAAATGTAAATTTCGAATTAGTAATAAATGGAACAAAATTACTCTAATAAATTGTAAAGTATTGACTATGTTATAGGGTAGATATATAATACTTTATGTGATTTTACAGAAGGAGGAATTATACAAATGATGTCCAAAAGTTTAATAAAATTTGGAGTAACAGCACTTATAATTGCTTTTTTGGCTTATGTGGCATTTTATGGCATCACATTGTTTGGAGTGGGCGTTCCTAGTGCCTTGGATCCTGATAACGGGATAAGAAGAGGGTTGGACTTAACCGGTGGTTCTGTGATTACTTATGAGGCAATGACAGAAACAGCAAATGATGAAGAGATGAGTACAGCTATCGATATGTTAAGAAAGCGTTTGGATGATTTGAGTTATTTTGAAGCAACTATTACCCGGCAAGGTGAGAAAAGAATTCGGATAGAAATTCCTGCAATTTCTAATCCGGAAGAAGCTGTGCAAAAGCTTGGTGCAACAGCAGAACTGCAATTTGTCGATCCGGATGGAAATGTAATCATGAGTGGTCGGGAAGTGGAAAGTGCAAGGGCACAATATGGACAATATGCTGAAGGTAAGCCGGCAGGAAACTTTGTTTCTCTTACTATTAGTGATGAAGGAACAAAAAAGTTTGGCGAAGCCACTGGCAGGGTAAGCAGTCAAGAAAATCAGCAGGCAGGGAAAAACTATATTGCCATCAAATTAGATGAAGCAGAGATTTCAGTTCCCCGGGTTGATGAACAGATTAATACGAAGGACGTAGTTATTAGCGGTGCTTTTACTGCAGAAGAAGCAGGTTGGTTAGCTAACCTAATTAATGCAGGTAAGCTTCCGTTCTCATTAAAAGATGTTGAACTTAGAAGTGTAGGTCCTACACTTGGTGAAAAAGCATTAGAGACAAGTCTTATAGCAGGTGGAATAGGGATATTGATTGTTTTTGCTTTCATGTTGCTTTATTATAGGGTGCCTGGTTTTATTGCTGACATAGCACTGATTGCTTATATTGCAATTGTGGCGATTATTATGGCAGGTATTAGAGTTAATCTGAGTCTGCCTGGTATTGCAGGTGTTATTCTAGCTATCGGTATGGCAGTAGATGCAAATATTATTATTTTCGAAAGAATTAGAGAAGAATTAAGAGCAGGAAAGACATTGCGTGCATCCATAGATTCAGGGTTCTCCAGAGCATTTACCGCAATTATTGATGCTAATATCACTACTCTTATTGCTGCGGCTGTATTATGGAGATTTGGTACAGGCCCAATCAAGGGCTTTGCAGTGACATTGTCAATCGGTATTTTGACAAGCATGTTTACTGCAATTGTTATCACAAGATTTCTACTAAGACAAACTGTAGGCATGAATATCAAAAATTCCAAGCTGTACGGAGCATAAGGAGGGGCAATATGATAAATATCATAGGAATGAAAAAAATATTTTTTATAATTTCATCCATCATTATTCTTATCGGACTAAGTACAATGCTGATAAGCGGATTAAATGAGGATATTGATTTTGCAGGTGGGACTGCAATGCATATCAATATAGGAAGAACATTTGATAATGATGAGATTGCTGACAGCGTCTCAGAAGCTATACAAGTAGAGCCATCTTCAGTTCAAAAGGTAGGTGACGGTACCGAAGTAATCATTAAAACGAAGGTTATCGATACCATACAGAGAGATAAAGTTTTTCAAGTTTTAAAAGAGAAATATGAATTAAAGCAAGAGGACTTATTCTCAACAGACAATGTAGACCCAACTATCGGTAAAGAACTGCGCAGCCAGGCGTTTTTAGCATCTATTATTGCTTCTGTGCTAATGCTGCTATATATTACGTTCAGATTTGAATTTAAGTCGGGAATAGCCGCTGTTATCGGGCTTCTGCATGATGTGTTGATAATGCTTACAGTTTATGCAGTATTCAGAGTTCCTGTAAATACTTCTTTTATCGCGGCGATTTTGACCATACTAGGTTATTCTATTAATGATACAATCATAGTATTTGACCGAATCAGAGAGAATAGAAAGCTTATGAAAAAAGAGTCTATCACAGCGGTTGTAAACAAAAGTATATTTCAAACCATGTCA
>JBFWMP010000087.1:0-11790 GCA_050251575.1 Clostridia bacterium | reverse complement strand
CCCATCAACGGCTGAATTTCCGGCTTGGAGCATAGCCCTACCGACAGAACCACCATGTCGTATTCAGCAGAAATCATATTTCCATCTGAGTCACAGTATCTGATAATAAGATTTTCTGTTTCCTTATCCTCTGTAATATCAGCTACTCTGCTTCTTATAAAGGAAATACCATGTTTATTTTTTGCAGAGTCTATATATTTGTCAAAATCTTTACCGTACGCCCTCATATCCATATAAAATATATCAATATCACGTACAGTATGAAGATGCTCTTTTGTTATAATCGCTTCCTTGACGGCGTACATACAACATACGGCAGAACAGTAATCAGTATCACATTTATAATCCCTTGAACCTACACATTGTATAAAAGCAATTCTAGACGGAGCTTTTTTATCCGACGGTCTCTGCACATGCCCTTGGTAAGGACCGGACGCTGAAAGAATACGCTCATATTCCAAACTTGTCACTACATTAGGATATTTCTTATATCCAAAAATATCTGGGATATTCTTGGAAGTATCATAGCCGGACGCTAATACTACAGCAGAAACCGGTATTTCAATCATCTCATCCCTCTGTTCATGTCTTATCGCTTTAGGCGGACATATTTGTTCACAAGCCTTACACTCGGAGCATATGGAACAATCCATACAGCGTGATGCTTCCTTCTTTGCAGCTTCTGCTATAAATTCCAACTGTTTCTCTGCCGTCAACGATGTATTTGAAGATACTAAAGCAGCTCCTCTTTTAAAATCAACTGCTCCAATAGGTGTTTGCGGCAAAAGGAATGGTGTTTGAGGAATATCGGTTCCCTCCAAATAATTACTTATGCTGATTGCTGCACGATTTCCTGCCGCAATAGCTTCTACAGCAGTTATAGCACCTGAAATAATATCTCCTCCAATGAAAATATCTGCTTCATCGCAAACTATATTCCCATTTTCATCAGTAGTCAGACTTTCCATGATACCGGCAACATTTTTTTTAGATTGATTCCCGACTGCGACAAAAAATGCTTCATATCCTTGTTCACGAAGTCCATCTATAGTTAAATCTTTGCCCACTTCTACGTTACACTCTATTTGTACACCTATATCAGTGATAAGTTGTATTTCTCTATCTAACACTGCAGCATCTGACAGATTTTCAGATACTCTTGTTCGAAGCGTCCCTCCAGGCTGCTCCATCTGTTCAAAGACAGTAACCGGATACCCCTTTAATGCCAATTGATATGCGCAGTTTAGCCCTGCAGGACCTGCCCCTATCACAGCAATCTTATTTTGCTTGATTACTGAAGGGACTGCCATCTTGGGTGTTCTTCCCTGATCGATCTCATAATCTGCTATAAAACGTTCCAAGGAGTGAATTGCGACAGGTGAATCAACATGTTTTTTGTAGCAATGACTTTCACAATCTCCCGAACAGGTTCTTCCAAGAATACCTACAAAAGGGGTAACTTTCCTCGCCAGCTTTAAGGCTTCTTCAAACCTCCCCTTGCGTACTAATGACGCAATGCCATGCGCATTGATGTGTGCAGGACAGTTAAATGTGCATGGAGATGTTCCTTTCTTGTCTATCACTACTTTATTAGGAACTGCCTGCGCATAAGGCTTATAAACAGCATGTCTGACGCCTATTTCCATATCGAATTCACTCTTAATGTCGATTGGGCATTTTAAAGTACATGCATTGCAGCCTACGCACACATCCTCATCAATAAAGCGTGCTTTTTTATTTATAATTACAGTAAAATCAGGGGCTTCACCTTTAATCTCTACTAAATCACTCCATGTAAAAGTCTTAATGAGGGGATGATTGAAACATGAAGTTACCTTTGGAGCTAAAATACAGGCAGAACAATCATTTGTAGGAAATGTCTTATCAAGCTGTGCCATCCTACCCCCAATGCTGGGTGAGTTCTCCACAATGAAGACCGGAACTTCCATCTCAGCTAAATCCAGCGCTGCCTGTATGCCGGCAATACCTCCTCCTAAAACAAGTACTGGCTTTTTCATAGCACCCTCCTAAAAAACACTTGACATTAGAAATATATTGCAATTATGAGTTACTCTCTAAAAGTTGTTCTATTTGCTTCATTCTTTTCTGTTTGATTTCTACATCTAGTTTGTCAATTTTCTCAATAAGTTCTTTTGCTACGTAGCCCTCTTCAACGGCTATATCCCATAAGACCCTCATGATATCCGCAAATCTTACATCCTGTGGACAGTGTGCAACACATACATGGCACTGAATACACTGCCATATTTCAGGCGACGCCAGTATTTCATCCCGCATTCCCAATGAAATCATTCTCATAATACGTCGGGGATTATATTTAGCATTAAGATTACTAATAGGGCACCCCGCTGTACATGTCCCACAAAGAAAGCAGCTTCTTACTCTTTCTCCACCGGGTCTTGAAGCAACCTTATCCATAAAATTCTTTTCGAATGAATTAACATCATGCATTGGGATCACTCTCCTTTTCCTCAGCAATTTGCGGTCGTGGGAGCAGCCCGGCTTTTTCAATAATAGTAGGAACGATACTTTCCCAACCGACAGCCATGATATGAATTCCGCTCACACCTTCGATCTCTCTGATATCTTTTATCAATTCCAATGCAATAGCAATACCTTCCTCTTCCTTATTTGAAGCACCTTTCATCCTTTCAATCAATGCATCCGGCACGTGTATTCCGGCTACCTTATTGGTCATCTCCAGCGACTTTAATGATTTATTTACCAAAATACCCGCAAGTATAAATATCTTTTTATGAAGTCCTTGGCTTCTCACCTTTTCCATCCATTGCGAAAATTGTTCAACATCATAGATTGCTTGTGTCTGGATAAATTGCGCTCCTGCTTCTATTTTCTTATACAAACGTATAAACTGCAGTTCTTCAGGATCGGCGAAAGGATTCGCAGCTGCTCCAAGGAAAAATTCGGAAGGTTTTTTTGTAGGAGATCCGCTCATAAATATGCTTTCTTCCTTTTGCTTTCTCAACCCCTGTATAAGTTGTATTGAATCAATATCATATACATTTTTAGCCTGCGGATGATTTCCAAAAGTTTGATGGTCACCGGAAAGACATAATAAATTCTTCAGTCCTAATGCATATGCTCCCAGCAGATCACTTTGTATGGCAATTCTATTCCTGTCCCTACAGGTCATCTGAACGATAGGCTCTACTCCTTCATTCATACAGATACAGGCAGCTGCTATACTAGACATTCTTACAATCGCTGTTTGGTTATCGGTAATATTTACAGCATCTACAATGCCCGATAATGCTCTTGCTTTCTCTTTTACGAAATCACCATTGGCGCTCATGGGTGGGCCGAGTTCCGCACTTACTGAAAAATAACCGGCTTCAAGAACTTTTTGTAAATTGCTTCTATTATCTATCATAATATCATTTCCCTTTTCTCTACTTTTCTTGGTCCACCGTCGCGACTGCTTCTCCAGTCTCTAAACTCTAGGATCTCATAGAGTTTAGAGAGTTTTCCTAAAGATTTAAGCTTATCGTATATCAACTGCCACCCGCAGTCTATCCCTTCATCCACTTCACATTTGCCTTTGGAAGATCCTCCGCAGGGACCGTTAAAATTGCTTTTGGAACATCTGGTAACCGGACAAACTCCTCCGGTTTTTTCTAGCATGCAATTTCCGCATCCCTGACACATTTCTGTCCAGTAACCGACATCACGGGTTACACCCATGAATTTCGTATTCAATGCGGGAAGCACCAGCTTGTCATAATATCTTTCTGCCATAAACTGTACACCTGCACCACATGCCATTGAAAGAATTACATCCGCATCTTTTACCTCTTCAGCAATTTCATCAAGGAATTCCACATCACACTGTCTTTTAGGTGTTGTGACTTTCACCTGCACTCCGTCATTGTTCTCACTGCTTCTTGCAGCAAGCAGTGAAGCAAGCTCAAGCGCTTCTTTTTCACCGCCTGCCATACAAACAGTAACGCATGTACCACACCCTGAAATAAGAATTTTTTTAAAGCCTTCCAGGGTTTTTAAAATTTCCTCCATAGGTTTTTGTTCTGCAACAATCAAGCTAACGCCTCCTTTACACATTCACTCATTACTCGTGACATCACATGGGACAACTGTATATATTCTACTCTGCTTTCATCAAGACCCGCTGCTTTTAACATCTCCTTGGCCCGCAGCACCTGCTTGTGCGCCCTTTTATTACCTTCGAAATGCCTGCAAGCATCATCCATACACGTGGCTACAAGTACCTTCTTATAACGCTGCATTGCAGAGATAATTCCTCCTGCACTTACTTCCCCTCCACATGAAACAGTCGAAATCTCGATATCATCATAAAAACTATTCAATTGCATTTTAATATTTTTGATAGCAATTTCTGTTGAATTCTCACAGCAAAAAACCTTTAATATGTTAGAAGTCAGATGATTGTCGGTAACGGTATTATTAATATTGATTGCACCAGCCGGACAAACAGAAGCACATATCCCGCATCCATAACAACCTTGATTGAGGTTCTTCATTGCGGAGTTATCATGATCCGGAGTCATGGCCGCATGTGGGCATATCCTGTAACAGGTGTAGCAAAAAGCACATTTTTCCGCATCCACTTGCGCATACAGCTCATTTTGTCCCTTATTGATTTCACTTCTTATTTCAGATACGGTATATCTGACAGTAGATAATAGCGTATCATCGTCAATCAGATTGCTTGTATTATCCAAAACATATATGCCTTTACGGTTAGTAGAAACGGGGTATAAGAAATGTTTATCTTTGTCAATAAATCCTTCTTCATTAAGCCTTATCCGAAAAATCTTTGAAATCTGGTTGGAGTTTTTATCCGGCATGAGCTTGCTGGCGGATATCAATACGCAGTCATTTATAAGAATGCTTTCATAACCATCAAAAAACTGCACACTAAAACCGGAGCTTGGGTGATAATTTATGGATAACTTATCATACTTAATAAATACAACTCCTGAATTTCTTGCCTCAGTATATAAAGCTTCAAGCTCTCTCCCTGGTGCTTTCATAAACTGTGACAAATAGAAAACTTGATTTTTCATTTTGGATATTTTCGTAATTCTATCAAGTGCTATACTTGTCATAATATCCGGGGACTCCTCAGGAAAGTCCTGAATATACACAATTGTTTGTTTAGTTTCGTACAAAGTCTCCATTTGTTGGTCAGACACTACCGAAAATACAGAATTCCCTTGTTCTAATACGTGTTGTAATTGATTTTGAAATGCTATTTGCTCATTTACAATAACATAACCGGCTTCAATCTGTTCTTGACCGGTTGATATGACAAACCTGCCTTTTTCCCCATTAAAACTTTTTATATCATTAATGTCATCTAAAAAAACGGGGGTTAAATCTCCTCTTTCAAGTTGTTCCCTTAAATAGCCATTCATCTGACTCTTTCCTATAATTGCGATTTTCATATGATCCCTCCGCATATAGCTCTTGCCGTCTGCAATGACTCGGTGTAGACTTCCTCAATTTTTTTAGGTCCCGAAGCACAACCAATCAAATAGATTCCCGTTGAGCTGCCGTTTTTTACAACCTTCAAGAAACCATCCTTATCAATACCAAGTTTGCATATCTCAGCTATTTTAGCCGTATCTTTAGAAGGATGAATACCTTCCGAACATATAATCATATCAAACTCCTGTTCAACAAATTCATTTGCCCCCGGCTTCTCATATAAAATTACATTCGTTTCTTTACTTTTAATCTTTATTGGTCTACTCTTGATGAAAGTAATACCTTCGTGGGTTAAACAGTTAAAATATTCTCTCGCCTCAACCTGTTGCAGATCCATATAGAAAAAGAAAATTTCTGTTTCAGGGTAATACTGTTTTAAGACTCTTGCTGCCCTTGTTGAATATCCACAACATACTCTGGAGCAGTATCCGGCTTTTTCCTGAATGTCTCTTGAGCCAAAGCACTGTAAAAAAGCAACACTCTTGGGTGGCGAAGAGAAAATTTGATTTTTGCCCCTGTTTAGCAGCATTTGTTCAAGCTGATATCCACTTACTACATTGCTGCCATTTTCAAGCTCCACGCTGCCGGTAGAAATAGATGAAAAATTATCAAAACCAATCGAGACGATAATGTTAAAAATGTTTTCCAGTGTACGAATGTTCCTATTCTCTTCTATATCTACATTAAAACCTCTTTTGTCTTCATAAACATCAAGAACTTGACAGCCTCTAAGAATTTCTATATTCTCATTTTCTTCAACTCTGTTCCATAAATCACCTATCAAACATAATCCGCAATGATTGCAGTGGGTTGTCGCTTTACATCCGTAATTCCTTACTTTACCGCCTATTGTATCAGATTTTTCAGCGATTATAACCTTATAATTGTTGCTTACAAGTTCTAATGCTGCTGTACAACCTGCAAGGCCACCCCCTATTATCAGTACATTTTTCATTTCTACCCCCCTCCCATCACTCTCTTGCTAAACTTTCTTCACAAAAAGATATTCCTCTATATTTTATATCCTAAGACATTTCTATCTATTCTTATTGTAATACTCGGTGTTTTTTTGTACTTTGTTGCAAAGTTTGAAAATTTGGCTAAAATCAATTGAGACTTTATAAAAGTTGGTTTATACTAATGTCAAAACCTATATCTCAAAAATTAATTAAATGGAGGAGTTAAAATGATCATTATCGGCGAGAAAATTAACAGTACTTTAAAATCTGTGCGGCCTGCGATTGAAAACTACGATACTGCTACCATACAATCCTTAGCAGTTAGACAATACGAAGCAGGTGCTGCCTACATCGATGTTAATGCAGGAATGTTCGTGGACGATGAACCGCAAAGACTCGAATGGCTGGTAAAAACAGTCCAGGAAGTAGTTGACGCTCCCCTATCACTTGATTCTCCAAGAGCTGAAGCTTTAAAAAGTGCTTTAAAGGTCAATAAGAATCGTAATCCTATTATAAATTCTATTACGTATGAAAAAGAGAGATTTAACGATATTATGTCTTTAATAACAGAATACAAAGCAGGGGTTATCGCACTGTGTATGGATGACGACGGAATGCCTGAAACCATTGACAAGAGAGTATCCATCGCTGAAAAACTTATAGAAGCACTTACAAAAGAAGGTGTGTCCCTAGGTGATATCTATATCGACCCCATGGTAAGACCTATCGGAACCGGCTCCCATTATGGTGTTTTAGCAATTGAAACTATTCGAAAAATTAAGAATGAATACCCTGATATTCATATTGCATGTGGGCTTAGCAATGTATCCTACGGTATGCCTGCAAGAAAAATAATAAACCAGACATTTCTTATCGCTGCAATGGCTGCCGGAATGGATGGTGCCATATTAGACCCATTAGATAAAAAGCTTATGTCTTATATGTACGCTACTGAGGCTTTATTAGGAATAGATGATTTTGGTATCAACTTCTTGACAAAGTTTAGAGAAGGCGAGATTGACGTATAAGTACATTATGTACTTCTATATTAAAAAGAGAAAGGTGTCCATATGAATAAAACACGGATGATAGTTTCTGTAAGTATACTCATTGCCCTCGAGATTATATTAACCCGTTATTTTTCTATCCAAACACCTATTGTCAGAATAGGCTTTGGATTTATACCTGTTGCCTTGGCGTCTATTATGTTCGGTCCGGTTATAGGGGGGATAACAGCTGCATTAGGTGATATCATAGGAATGGCGATTGCGCCTGCCGGAGCATACTTTCCGGGCTTCACACTTAGTGCATTCCTGAGTGGAGTCATTATGGGGCTTTTCCTTCACAAAAGCTCAAAAACCTTCGTTCATATTGCACTTGCAGTAATCACTGTCACCCTCTTCATTAATCTGGGATTGAATACGCTGTGGTTGTCCATGATAACAGGTAAGGCTGTTATGGTCCTTATGATTCCTAGAATGCTAAAAGAAGCTATTATGCTTCCGATACAAATATTCTTAATTCACTTTATGTGGAAATATATTCGTACCTTTGTGAAGCTAAGTTTCTTGCAATAAAAAGTTTAAGGACCAGAAAATTTATTCTGGTCCTTAAACTTTTTACTATTCACTTATTACTTACCCTGTTACTTATACTCTTCATCTCATATTTCTTTGTTAATTTACTTATAGTACAAATACCATATTATAAAATTCAAATACACCGGATAGTTTATTGGCTTACAGTTATTGTATCCATCTTCCTTGTACGGGCTTTTTTAACCGCACTTACAATATTCATTGTAACAACAACGGCTGTAATAACCAAGAATAATGCTGAAATAGGCTCTGTTATAAATGGTGTAAAGCTGCCCTGGCTTTTCATAAGCCCTCTACGCAAATTAGTTTCTACGATAGGTCCGAGGATGAACCCAAGAATAACTGGAGCTTCCGGAAATTTAAGTTTTTTCATTAAATATCCTAATACACCAAAAGCCAGCATAGTCCATACATCAAACACCCTATTATTTATTCCAAAAGAACCGATTGCACAGAATGCAATGACCATAGGAAGCAGAATATGCTTTGGTACCGAAAGGAGCTTTACGAAAACTCTCATCCCAACAAATTCTGCAATAAGCATAAATACGTTTGCTATAATAAGCGCCCCAAAAATCCCATATACAAGTTCTCCACTAGTAGAAAATAGCAATGGCCCCGGAGTGATGCCATGGATCATAAATCCGGCTAAAATGATGGCTGTCGTATTATCTCCCGGAATACCCAATGTCATCAGCGGTACAAGAGCACCGCCTGTAGACGCATTATTAGAAGTTTCTGAAGCTACAATCCCGTCTATAATACCTGTACCAAACTTTTCAGGATGTTTTGATCTTTTTTTAGCAGTACCATAAGCGATAATATTACAAATTCCTCCACCCAGACCGGGTAAAATTCCTATTCCCGTTCCGATGAGGGAAGATCTGAAGAAGTTACCAAGCTGTGATTTGAATTCAGTCATTGTAAATCCAAATCCTTTTATTTTATAGTCTGCTATTGCAGCATCCTGCTCAACACCTTTTTTCTCTTCTGCAAAAATAAAAATTTGTGAAACTGCAAAAAGTCCTATCAAGGCGGGCAATAAATCAAATCCGGCATTTAACTGACTAAATCCAAAAGTAAATCTTGGAAAACCGGTAATTGGTGCAATACCGACAAATGCGAAAGTAACCCCTATAAGCGCACTCACAAAACCTTTTATCATTGAGCCAGAAGACAACCCGGAAATCATGGTTAGTGAAAATATGGCAATTGAAAAATATTCATACGAACCAAATTGCAAAGCAATATTCGCTAAAGCAGGAGATAAAATCATTAAAATAACAAGACTAAACATTCCACCTAAGAACGAATATACAATTCCCACGCCCAGTGCTTTTCCTGCCTCTCCACGAGCAGCCATGGGGTGACCGTCAAAGGTAGTGGCAATAGAAGCAGGCGTTCCGGGTATTTTCAATAGAATAGCTGAAATTAATCCCCCTGAAGTGCCACCAATATATAATCCCATCAACAAGGCTAGTCCATCAATAGGCTGCATCCCAAACGTAATGGGAAGAAATAATGCAACACCCATTGTAACTGTGATGCCAGGTATAGCACCAAAAATGATTCCTAAAACAACTCCGGCTAGGATAAGACCCATTATCTTGAAAGTAAAAACCGAAAGAAAACCGGATGTAATGATTGCTACCATTCTTATCCCCCCTTAACCTAAAATACCGGCAGGTATCATCACTTGAAAAACAGATACAAAGAGATAATACGCTGATACGGATGTTATCATTGATATTAGTGCAAACTGCATGTACTTGCGTTGAGACTTAGCCGAAAGAATAATAAACTGAATAAATAAGAAAAGAGAAGTCATAATAATAAAACCTATTTTCTCAAGTAAAATTACATAAATTAATAGCAATATTAAAGTAACTGCAACAGAAATATAATCAGGTGTTTCTTCCTTTTTTTCCTCTTGTTTAGTCTCAAGGTTTTTTATTTCTTTTAGCGATTTCACTCCGTTTACGATTAAAGCGATACCTAGTATTACTAAGAATACTGCCGTAAGTCTAGGAACAAAATCAGCTCCCAATTTAACAACATTAAATTGTTTTATATTTGCACTTGCAATAAAAAGACCTATAGCTACCAGTAATACAAAACTGCCAGAGATAATATCTCCATACTTTTTAATCAAAATGCTCACACCCTTCTAGACCATTAATCCCTTAAATGCATAATAGTATAAATAATGAAATTAAAGCAGGGAAAAATCCCCACTCTAATTCCATCATCATTTTTACTTACATTATTTTTTGCTAGCAGCTCTAAATAAATCTTGATATTTCACGAGAGCATTATAAGTATCTGTAGCATACTTAGTTGCCTCTTCCGGTCCCATATAAGTTGGTGTAACAAATATCTTTTTCGCTTCCTCTTGATACTCAGGATTTTCAACAACTTTCTTCATTGCAGCAGAGAATTTATCTACAATCTCCTTAGATGTACCCTTTGGCATTGCATAGAAGAAGAATTTATTGAACTCCATAGGAAATCCTTGTTCTTTGGATGTTTGTACGTCAGGCATAAGAGGATTTCTTTCTTCAGAAAGCAATCCTAAACTTATAAAATCACCAGATGTAAAATAATCCTTTGTTAAACCATACTGTGTATTAATAACGTCAGTTTTTTCACCCTTAAGTGCAACGGTCTTAGCTGCATTGCCACCAACATCTACCAAATTGAATTGTGCACCGGTAACATCTTGCAAAGCAATACCTACTAAGTGAGGATAACCTCCTGTCTGCATTCCAAACTCCACTTTTCCAGGATTTTTCTTTGCATAATCTACTAGCTCTGTAAGTGTTTTATAAGGTGCATTTTTATGTGTAGCAAGTACAGTTGTATTATCAGAAACACCTACTCCAGCTATTTCAAAAGCATCAAAGTGATAATCAATCATTCCAGCAATCTTTGGAATCATTACTTCAGTATGATAGAACAATACTGTGTATCCATCAGCCTCAGAACTTTTTACCTTGTCCATTCCGACAGTACCGCCGGCACCACTTGTATTTACAACAACTACAGATTGTCCTAACTCTTTTTCCAAGTACTTTCCAAAGAGCCTTGCATTCATATCAGTATCTCCACCTGCTCCAACCGGAACGATAACCTGAATCGCTTTAGTCGGATACTTCACCTCTTCCTTAACTTCCTCTTTCTTTGGCTCTT
This sequence comes from Clostridia bacterium, assembly GCA_050251575.1. GTDB lineage: Bacteria > Bacillota > Clostridia > SK-Y3 > SK-Y3 > X23. The sequence goes on along the minus strand of JBFWMP010000087.1, from coordinate 536 downwards.
CTTTCTGTGCAGAGTCTGCAGCTGGTGCTGGTGTTGGTTCGGTTTTGCTTCCACACGCTGTCAGTACTACTGTTAACATCAACATCATTGCAGTGATAATTGCTAATAATTTTAAAGCTTTTTTCATAACTAATATTCCTCCCATTTTTTATTTATTATAATAAATCTGCTATTAATATTTTTTTCTTTATTAAAGCAAATCTATGATAACCTGAAAATTCTGTATTACAAAAGTTATTTGTCTGCCAAAGCAAAGTTTAATTACTATATAATTGTTCTACCTTATATTAATTAAGCAAAATGCGTGCCAAAAGCTCATCTTAATAAAAACATCTATATTTTTTACTTAACTTTCTATATATCCCGCATGAGTTCTTCTAAAAAAATTAGATACGTATTAACAACTGAGTCAATTTCTCTACACCTCCCTGGAATTGTTGTGAATTGCAATGCTGCATTTTACAACAGTTCCTTTATTGAAACAATAACTTGCCATAAAGTTCAGATGAAACCTCTGCTCCGAATGAACCTTAGAA
>JBFWMP010000086.1:0-11853 GCA_050251575.1 Clostridia bacterium | reverse complement strand
TAATATAAGGCTATTTTACCACACATTACAGCAATCAAAAAGGGATAGTTTCAACTTTCCTAACACTTTTATCATAAATTTGAAACATTGGAAACTTTTTTCGAAGTATTTGCGTCAATACTATCGATACGCAAATAATCAGGAGGTGAACAAGTGTCTGTTATTGTTAGATTTACGCTGCAAAATATTAAGGAAAAAAAACTTAGAACATTCTTAATCATAATTTCTATTATGCTGTCTTCAGCCCTGTTTTTTGCATCCATAGCAATTTCTACAACGGTAGAAAAAATGATTATGGAACAAATGCAAAAATATTTCGGCAGCGCAGATATTATGGTAAGTGCAGGAGAAAAATCAAAAACAGGCTTTATTTCTCTTTCTTTGCTGGAATCCTACAGTAATCGTGTAAAATACATTGTAGGAATGGTCACGGGAAGTGGTGAATATAAATCAAAAGGTGAAACGGTGCAGGTGGATATACAGGGCATAGAATTGGAAGATCTGGAGAAGCTGAACCCTATCATACTGGAACAGCAGTCCAATTTATATCCTTTTAAAGGGAATAAAGCTATTATCGGAAAAGGAATGGCTGAAAAATACAACCTAAAGCCAGGCAACCCATTAGGAATTAATATGCATGGTTCAAAACGATGGTTTATTGTTTCTGCTGTTTCGCAGCCTGTCGGTCCCTTTGCGGAGGATGGAGAAAGTACATATATTATAATACCCAGAGAAACTATAGCAGGATTTTACAATGCAAAAGGAAAGGCATCTGTTTTGTACATAGGACTTGAGGATTCTTCTACCCAAGATATGGTGCTGCAGGAACTCTCTCAGGCATATCCCATGTACAGAGTAAATAATACCATCTCAAAAGCAATGATAAAAAGTCAGACGCAAGAGATTTCCGCAATGTTTCTTGTGATGGTTGCATTCGTTGTAATTCTAAGTATGTTTATCATCTATACTTCTTTTAAAGTCATTATGGCCGAACGTCTTCCGATCATCGGAACATTTCGGAGCATTGGTGCAACCAAGAGAATGACCAATAGAGTTCTGATGATTGAAAGCTTGCTATACGGCATCATAGGAGGCGCCATAGGTGACATTTTAGGCATTGGCATTTTAAAACTCATGATAAAGCAGATTATGCCATCATGGATGTCAAGTATCAAAGCGCAGGCATATTTTACATCCGGTCAACTATTGATGGCATTTGGCATGGGTGTCTTACTTGCTCTTACCAGTTCATTTCTTCCTATTAGAAAAGTCTCAAAGATACCCGTAAAAGATATCGTCCTCAATACAATGGAAATAAAGTCAAAAAAGAAACGTTGGAAAACTATATTGGGCATCTGTTTTCTCATCTTAGGACTTGCAGGTCCGTTGGTCGCACCCAAAAATATGGCAGTTGCTATAGATATGATTTGCATGTTCTTACTGGTACCTGCCGTAGTACTTCTAGTACCTCATATTACAAATGGTTTCTTATCAATATTTAAAAAGATATATTCAGGTATTTTCGGTAATGAAGGAATCCTGGCTGCTCAGAACCTTAGAGATAATAAAAATATTTTGAACAATATCGTTCTGCTTGGCATTTCGATTGCAGTTCTTCTAATGATAAATATTATGAGTGATAGTATGGCTAAAGACCTGGTGAACTATTATAAAGACTATAAATATGATATTGATGTTTGGATATGGCCTATGGACCGCTCTGTCGAAAGCAGATTAGTTGCCGTTGAAGGTGTGGAAGATACACTCGGCATATACCAAAAACGAAATACCGAAGTTATCGGTAAGGATACGGAAATTAGATGTATTCAAAGTACCAACAAAAATAAAACATTGAATTACATGGTCTTAAATACGGAGGGAGAACCCGAAAAGCTACTTGAAAAACTGGAAGAAGGAAGAAATATTATCGTTTCCAATCTTTTTAAAGAAGAGCACCACATTACCATAGGAGATTCTTTGAAGCTAAAAACAGACAAGGGTATGTTACCCTATACAGTAGTAGGGTTTTTCGACTCGGACCGGTATGATGGCAGTTACGCTTTTATAGCAGAACGCTATTTAAAATATGATATGTCATTAAAAAACTACAATATTCTATATGTAAAAACCAATAAAGATCCGGAATATGTAGCAAAAAAGTTCCAGGAAAAATTTAAGCGGCAAAACCCATGGGTTCGAACAATGAATCAGATGATGAAAGAAAACATGGAGGGAAACAGCAAAATACTGAATATCTTTAAAGGTTTTGGTATTATGACATTAATTATTGGTGTATTCGGTGTTTTCAATAATTTGATTATCAGTTTTATTGACCGTAAACGTTCATTAGCCATCCTGCGTTCGGTCGGAATGAATAAAGCACAAACCCTTAAAATGATTTTCATAGAAGCCCTTACCAGCGGCTTGATAGGAGGGTCAGTGGGTATTATTACCGGCTTGCTGTTGATTTGGGGAGTATGCAAATTGATAGAATCATTGGGAGGCCGTATAGATGATTTTATCCAGATTTCATGGCTTACTCTGTTTGGTTCGGTACTTGCAGGAATAGTCATTACGGTTGTTGCATCTGTCGGACCTGCCCTAAAGTCTTCCAAGCTTAATATCATAGAATCTATCAAATATGAATAGAGGTAATCTTATGGAGAATATTATTGAGGCATGTGATTTATGTAAAACATACAAATTAGGTGAAATAAATGTAGAAGTACTAAAAGACATCACTCTTGACATCAAACGGGGAGAATTTGCTTCTGTTATGGGACCATCCGGCTCCGGGAAAAGTACTCTTTTGTATTTACTGGGCGGCTTGGATAAACCCACTTCGGGAAGTGTAAAGCTAAAAGGCAAAGAATTATCGGCAATGAAAGATAACGAAGAAAGTAAAATGCGAAGAAGAGACGTAGGATTTGTTTTTCAGTTTTACAATCTGGTTCCTAATCTAAGTGTTGAAGAAAACATAATGCTGCCCATATTATTGGACGGAAAGAAGTTAAAACAGTATCAAAGTAGGTTGGATGAAATTTTGGAGCTTGTAGGTCTCTCGGATAGAAGAAAGCACACGCCAAGGGAATTATCAGGCGGCCAGCAGCAAAGGGTTGCAATTGCGAGAGCACTGGCAAATGAGCCTGATATCATTTTAGCTGATGAGCCGATTGGAAATTTGGATAGCAAAACAGGTATGGAAATCATGGAATTGTTTAAAAGAATCAACACGGAGAAAGGCAAGACTATCGTTCAAGTTACGCATTCAAATGAAGCGGCACGATATGGAACACGCATAATAAACGTAAGAGACGGAAGGGTGTGTGAATTTTGAAAAAATTATTAACAACTGCATGCATATTGGGAATAATTCTGGTAACTGTGAGCTGCGCACAAAAACCCCAGACAAATCCTGTGGATACACAGCCCGAACAGGGCCAACCGGAAGAAGCGGCACAACAAACGGTACAGGCATTCGGCATTATCAAAACAAAACAAATTAAAGGTATTATGATTGATTTACCTGCTGTCATTGAAAAAGTTCATGTACAGGAAGGTCAAAAGGTAAAAAAAGGAGACACGTTAATTACGCTCAGTTTAAAGGAAATTGAAGAGCAAATTAAAGAAAAAGAGGATTCATTGAAAATTGCTCAATTAGAGCTGCAGAAGCTTATGGAGGATGTATCCGGTAAAGTGAGTGGCAGTGTGGATTATGAACCGGATATTATGCAAGCAAAAAATAATCTTGAAAAAGATCAGACAGAATATGAAAAACTGAAAAAAGATTTGGAAAATAATGATTCTTTATTAAGAGAAGGCGCAATCTCCCAAAACGAATATGACGAACTTAAGATAACTGTAGAACAGAAGCAAAAAGAAATGGAAAATGCTAAGATAAAACTGGACGACTTAAAAAAACAGCAAACCATTACCAACACAAAGGACACATTGGATATCGCAATCAAAAAGCAAAACATCGCCTCTCTTGAATCCAAGCTTCAAACGTTAAAAGATAAAATTGAGGAAAGCGGCATTCAAGGAAATAAGATTATATGTGACATTGAAAATGGGATTATTGAAAAAATCAATAATTCCGCAGGTGACCGATTAAATGATGAAAAACAGATTATGAGTATTCTGGACACAGATACACTCATAGTAGAAGCCAACGTGGCTGAAGATTTTATTAAAGACATAAAAACAGGTAATAAGGCTATTATCTCTCCTTTGGCAGATGCGGGCAAAGAATACCAAGGAACGGTTGCAAGAATATCAAACATGGCAATAGAAGAAAATGGAGAAACAGTAGTACCTGTAGAGATTTCTATTGATAAGATTGATGAATTCCTGCTGCCCAACTTCAATGTGAATATAAAAATCATTATTGAAGAATAGGAATTAGGTGACAGGGGACGGTTCTCTGTCACTTAATTCCTACACCTTTTCTATTATCCGCCTACCTAGTCCGGTTATTCTTGCCATCTGTCTTATTGAAATATCTTTCTCTTTAAGTTCTTTTATAATGTGATCCCGCTGATTTTTATTCATTTGTTGGAGTATTTGCATGTTATCTGATTTCACTAACTCTGCTATTAACTTTTTGACATTTTCATCTGATAGCTGCTTTCTCTTCTTGATTTCATCATCCATGCACGTGTCTTTATTTTCCTCTATCATAAACTCTTCAAATATCTTCAATGCTTTATTACGGTCAGGACTTAATATATCCAATACAAAGTCTGTATCCGTTAAAATGCCTTTTTGGCTAATATACTCTATATAACTACTCCATTTGTATTTTGCAGCTTCTTTTACGATTCCTGCCTTTATAGGATTCTGATGAATATACCTTAATACCGTTAATATATATTTATCATCCTCAACACTTTCACTTTTATATCTATCCTGAAATAAATGACCATATCTTTCGTATTTCATATTGTACCAGTAAACATAGCTTGCTCCAATCCGCTTCATTACCGAGGATATGGTCTCTTTACCTTCCTTTATTAATAAATGGATATGATTGCTCATAAGGCAATATCCATAAATCTCATATCTGCAGATATTTTTATAATTATTTAATGTCTCAATAAATCTTTCCCTATCTTCTTCATCTTGAAAGATATCTTGCCTGTTTATTCCCCTTAGCATAATATGATATATCCCACTACTGCTTTTCTTTCTTGCTTGTCTTGGCATATTGAAACACCTCCATTTCGAAGCATATCACTTCTTGATGAAGGTGTCAATAGAACCGTCCCCTGTCACCCTAATATTATAAGTCCAATTAGAATAACAATAAACATTGGTATCATGTTTATTGCAGATATCCTTAGAACCCTGCTGATTTTTACATTAAAGAAATCCGCCGTCAACATACCACAGATATGCGTAGGTGTTATCATTGCCCCCAGATGCCCTGCAGCATAAGCCATCAGACATACCCATATATTATCTCCCATGCCGAGCGAAATCAGAACCGGGAAGGTAAGAGATACAATGGCAACAGCCAAGCCCGAAAGCATTCCTGCTATAATTGGAAAAAATAAATATATTAGAACCATAGGAATACCGTTCTGAGTGATAAAGTCACGAACATAGTTCATTATTCCTGAGTTTATCAATACCTCATTGAATATCATTACACCACCAATAATTATTATAAGTTTTGGATTAAAGGCTTCTTTTACGGTCTTCGTTACTCTTGCTAAAGTGTACTTTTTAATAACGAAAAGAATCCCAATAATAGCTATTAATGCTATTTGTAAGGCATACTTGGAATATGGCAGAAGAATAACATACAAGACTATTAGCAAGATTATAGGCATCATATTAAAAGAGAAAGACTTGAAGTCATCACTAAATGAGGCTATATTTGTTGAGCTAGAATTCATATCATTTACTGTAGAAGGCACATTTCTCCAAACATAAACAAAACCTATAAGTGTTACCAAAAACATAAATGGAATCATTCTTATAAAAAAATTGATTGTGGTTATCCCAATCATTTCGGACGCTAATATGGCACTGGAGCTTAAGATAAAGCTGTACATATTTATATGTCTGAACCAAAAATTAATAAAGGCTTTCTTTTCATTAGGCACAGAATCTCCTAATATATCTTCAACCATAGGACATGAAAATCTAGCACCTCCGGCAGATGGGAGAAGCCCTATAATTGCCGGCAGAATCATGGCTACATATCTTCTGTCTCCTATTAGTCTTGAAAGCGACTCACTCATGAGCTTTATCATTCCAGAGGTTCTCATTACATTTTCAAGAATCATTATCATAAGCAACAGCACAAGAATGTTTAATGTTCTTTCAGATATTAGTCCATTAAGCATATATCCCGAAGCTTCACTAACAGGAATCCTCATAATAACAGATATAAATACGGCATTGATAACCATAACATATCCTATATTGATTCCTTTTCTCATAAGCACAACCGTTAAAATTACCATAATTGAAAATAAGATTAAATTTAATGTCATATCTTTACCTAAACCCTTTTCAAATATTAGTGGATAAATTTATGTAAAACAATCAATGCTAATATGTTATATATTACCTACAAAAAGAAATTATGTCAAGCATAACTTAAAAGCGAAAACATGCTGTCTCGTAGTCTATCGGCTCCTTTGACAAGATGGGGAAAGTATATGTATTATGATGCCCGGAGAAACTATAGCCGGGTTTTACGATACAAAAGGAAGTCATCCATGGATCTTATCCTGTCACACTTTGATGAATAATCAAAGATATATTTTATGTCTGTCCTTTTAGGTTGATTTTCCTGCTTCAATTAACACTTTACTCCCTAACATGAAAAGACTCTCAACAGACAGTAGTAAACCGGTTCCTATCAGCAACCATTCTATCTTTATATAATCGGCTGCCGGTCCGAATATAAGCATTCCCAGCGGCATCATAATACTTGCTATCATGCTGAAAACACCAAATACTCTTCCTAAAAAATTTTCTTCTACTTTTTGCTGCAATAAAACTGTAAACGGTGTATTAAAAAACGGCATTGAAACCCCTATCAATCCCATAAAAATCAGATAGATCCAAAATACAGGGATAACTCCAAGTGCAAAAGTACAAAGTCCGGTAATAAGGGTTGACAGCACCATTGTATGAGTTTTATTCCTAAAGCCACCCCAGGAAGCCATTACTACACCCCCAACCATCATACCACCGGAAAAGACAATCTCAATTGCTGTTAAGCGCCAAACATCATCACCAAAACTTCGTGTAACCTGCAAAGGTGTTAAAAATGCAGCAGGTGCAGCGGCTATAAAGAAAATTGCACAAAATAAAAAGATTTCCTTGATAAACCCGTGATTCTTGATATAATTGTAGCCTTGAATCATATCGTTAAAATAACTGATAGACTCCGTGCTTAAAGCTTTCATATGAGCAGGCACATGTAAAAATAGAAACAATATCGAAACTGCTATAATTGCGGTAATAACATCAATAAACATGATTGCTTCAATGGTAGCTACTGTTAGAAGCAATCCGCTTAACATAGGAGATATCAACATAACCATTGATTGTATGCTGCTGTTGATTGCATTCACCCGAGTAAGCTGTTCCTCCGGCACAAGCTGCGGAAGAAAGGCACCTATCGCCGGCGTTTGAACTCCCGTCCCGAGTGCTCGAATGGCAGAGACCACAAAAAGCAGCCATATCGAGTCGTATCCCATAAAAAACACTATGGCTAAAATAAGGGTTGATATTCCAATGATGGAATCTGACAAAATAATGAGTGTTTTACGATTATAACGGTCAGCCCACACCCCCGCAAACGGAGAAATGAAAAAGGCAGGCAAAAACCCACAAATAATGGATATCGCCATCATTACTCCCGATTGTGTCCTTAATGTAATATACCATCCAATCGCATACTGAACCAGTGACGACCCAAAAAGCGATATAGTCTGACTAGCCAGAAAGAGTATTATTCTTTTCTTCCAAGTTTCATTCATATTCATTGTTTTTTCTATAGACATAAATATTGTCCTCCATATATCTTTATAAATAGTCCAGCTTCTTGCATTCATCTTCATTTGAAATAAAAAACACAGGCTGGCTACCTGTGCAATAAGTAAACGGGAAATATACGGTAAACAAAAAGGAAAACCTTTTTAAGCCTTTCAACAATTAGTTGCCCTTATTGATTAAACACATGCTCACACAAAGAATAATTTCCATTTAATTAATATCATTCTATTTCAAGACACATGAAAAGAGGGCAGATTTATCCTACCCTCTTTAACGTACTTCTGTCTATACAATCACAATATTCATTGTCTATCGTTAATAAGGTTTCTTAAAAATAGGCAGACCAATCCCGATTACTCTACACATAAGCAGAGCCTTTAAGCACTATTAAATTAGTTACAAAAAGTATTAAACCGGATTCTAATATAGAAAGTACCCATTCTTAAGCAACCCTCCGTTCATTTAAAATCATTTTTATGATACCATATATATTTATTCTTTACAACACATTATTTAGGTGATAGTAACTTCCATACTCTTTATATTGCATCTTACTACCTTCTGTTATATCCTTATAGCCGATATTATTTCTTTAACAAAAATTTGTACTTATAATTTATACTTATCTTGAAGATTTAAAATCATCATAGACATAGTGGTTCAATAAAGTATAAACAAAATTAACAAATTATTCGAAAGTGATAATAACAATTTCATTAAGTATTATGTAAGCTGATAGGTTATAACCTCCCTTTAGCAGTATTAAATAAGCTGCTCTTAATAACTTTTGTTTAGAAAATTACCAAGAAGCAGCCGAGAAAGTCAATACTATAAGCTCTTTCTGAGAGCATTTCCTTCTTTGTTCCAATACGAAACCAATACCTTCATTTGATCTCCAAGACAAATATGTTTGACCCCAAGTTTTTTATAATATTCATAGTCCCCAGGAGAATAGATTTCACATCTAGGCTGAATACCATTTGCCAATGCAACTTCGATACAATGTCTTTCGGCAGCCTTAAAGTTCTCAAAGTTATCAGCTGTGTTCTTGCCCATACTCATAGAATAGTCCGATGGGCCAAACTGGATCATGTCTACTCCTGGAACTTTACAAATTTCTTCAATATTCTCTACTGCTTCTTTCTTCTCTATCATAAACAAACGTACAGACCTTGCCGCCATATCAGCATAATCAAGCTGTTTGGAATCTGGGTTGTAACCAATCCACCTGTTATTAGGGTAACCCATACGACCTTTATACTCGGGACAGTCCGGCATGGTTACATATATACACTCACGGACTTCTTCAGCAGTCTTGCAATCCGTAAAGAGAACGCCCTGGAAACCGGCTGCTAATGCCTTCTGTGCTACATAAGCTCTGTTTTGGAAATCCACTTTAATAATTGATCCCATTCCATGCAGTTCACATGCACGTGCAAAATTTTCGAAGTCAAGAAGCGAATAGGGTGAATACTCAGCTAAAAACTCCACATAATCATATTGTCCAGTTGCTCCAATTGCTTCTGCAACTGTGGGCCATACACTTGAAATGCGTGTAGCAACGGTTGGCTTGTTTTCGTTAAGAAGTTGTCTCAATTTGTTTTCCATATTATTTTATACCTCTCTCATCATTCATTTTATATATTTATTTTTAACTTTTCAAAGCATATGATTTAACTCTATCAGTCAACCAAGTCTAAATAGGATAACTATTTTTTCAATGCCTGAATCTTATCCCAGACTTCATCAAGAACAGGGATTCCGTTCTTCATGTGATCTTCTCTTGTTATAACTTCTATCTCACCAGGATAGAATATTTTTCCTCCCTCTGTCTCTGGTGTAGATGCTTTTATGTCCTCTACCACACGGTCAATAACACTGTCTGTATATTCCGGAGTATCCATAACTCTGGGATTGATAGCCATAAAGAATTGTGTCAGACCCATTTCTTCACCACCGAACTTGCTTTTAACTTCATTCACAAGATAGCCTGCAGCCAAAGCATTAGCAAAGACATCCATCAGTATTGACATACCGGAACCCTTCCAATAGCCTACAGGGAGAAATCTTTTTGACTTCATAATTTCCGCAGGGTCAGTGGTCAAGTTTCCTTTTGTATCCCAGCCTCCTGGATATGGCAGCTGTTCTCCCTTCATATACAAAAATTCAACCTTTCCATAAGCATACTGGCTAACTGCCATATCAAGTACCATATGATGGCCATTCTGCTTTGGTACAGCCATAATAAATGGATTATTACCAAGCTTCTGTTCTAAGCCGCCCCACGCCGGCATATTAGGCCACGTATTTGTCCAGCATATTCCCAGCATGCCATTATCTGCAGCCTGCCAGCCGTAAGCACCGCCTCTCATCCAGTGATTAGTATTTTTCATCGCAACGATACCTACACCGTGTTCCTTAGCAAGCTCACATGCACGATTCATTGCAAGAAAAGCATTGTAATTTCCCATACCCAGATTGCCATCCCAGCGTTCAAAAGCTCCAAAAGCACTAACACATTCAGGTTCGGCATTGATATCAATAACACCATCATCAATATTTGAAACAGCCCTTGGGAATCTATTCACTCCGTGGGAGTATATACCATCCGCGCTGGTCTCAGCAAAATTCTGTGCCGCTATATCTGCTTTCTTATCAGAAAGCCCCCTGCTTAACAATATTTCTTTAAATGTTGCTTTCAATTCATCAAAAGATACCTTTCTCATTTTTTCCCTCCTTGAATTATTGTTATTGTTTAATTTTTGCTAACTTGCTCTTACTACTTAATATGAGTGCTTATCTTCTTATGCTTAATTCTATCATTGAGACAGTTATATCAAAAATCTACTTTATCAGGATGGTTTCCTGATCCAGCAAAATATTCCATAGAATTGATGACTGTCATATCTTCTTCAGAAATAACAAAATCAAATACCTTTGTGTTTTCTTCAATACGGGAAGGGGTTATAGACTTTGGCAATGGCAATACGCCATTCTGCAGGCACCAACGAATACATAGCTGTGCGACAGATTTTTGGTACTTTGCTGCAATTTGTATAAGCGTCGGATTTGACAGCATTGCTCCTGTGCCCAGAGGGCTCCATGCTTCAACCAAAACACTATTTTCGTTGCAGTATTGAAGAGTTTCTTTCTGCATCTGCCCCGGATGGAATTCAATCTGATTCACCATCGGCGGGACTTCGGTTTCCATCAGAGACGCCATATGATGCGGGAGGCAGTTTGATACACCAATAGCACGGATACGCCCAGCCTTATAAAGCTCTGTAATCGCTTTCCAGGTTTGCAGATTAATCTCATCCCAATTCGGAAAACGAGAAGATGAAGCTGGCCAGTGAATGAGGTATAAATCAAGATAGTCTAGCTGCAAATCGTTCACCGTTTTTTCAAACGCAAGCAGAGTCTTCTCATAGCCGCGATCAGGATTCCAAACTTTGCTGGTAATAAACAAATCTTTTCTATTGATTCCAGATTCTATAATACCTTTGCCAACACCGACTTCATTCTTGTAACAGGCCGCTGCATCGATGTGGCGATACCCTTTTTCAATCGCTGTTTTCACAGCCATAACCGCAGTTTCTCCATCAGGAGTCTGCCATGTACCGAAGCCCACACATGGAATTTGGACTCCATTGTTTAGCAAATAGAAATCAGTTAGTTTTTTAAACATATTCGTTTACCTCCATACCTTCATTTTCATTTTATTTATGATAATTTATTTAAATCAGATGTATTACATCTGAAGCACTGTCTTGAATAAATTATGACTGCCAGGTAGGCGAGCTTGTTACTCTCATATCTTGATGTCTCCTAATC
>JBFWMP010000085.1:8851-11940 GCA_050251575.1 Clostridia bacterium | reverse complement strand
AGTTGTTAAATACTATCTTAGAAAGTGCGAAAGAAGCAATTATCGCGGTAGATGAAAATGGGATCATCACGGCTTTTAACAAGGCAGCTTATAAATCACTAAATATTCCGCAGAATAGAAAAATCAAGGGGCAGCCGATCAAAGGAATGATTTCAGAATCGGATTTGTTAGAAGCATTAGAAAAAGGGGAAGAAGAAATAGGTGCAATAAAAACGATGAATGGGGTCATGGTGGTTTCAGACCGTGTACCTATAAAGGTTGAGTCTAAAAATCTAGGATTTATATGCACTTTTCAGAATATTAATAAGATTCAAGAAATTGAAAGTAAGATCAGAAAGGAACTAAACAATAAAGGATTGATAGCAAAGTATACCTTTGGCAATATCGTCGGTAATAGTAATGTTTTAAAGAAGACTATAGAAACTGCATATAAATATAGTCGGGTAGATTCGAATATATTGCTCATAGGGGAAACCGGCACTGGGAAAGAGTTGTTCGCCCAAAGTATTCATAATGCAAGTAATAGGAGCTTACAACCCTTCGTTGCAATCAATTGCGCAGCAGTCCCTGAAAATCTTCTGGAAAGCGAGCTTTTCGGATATGTGGAAGGTGCATTCTCTGGTGCTACAAAAGGTGGAAAAGCAGGCTTGTTTGAGCTCGCGCACAGGGGCACTATTTTCTTGGATGAAATCAGTGAAATTCCTGTCAACCTCCAAGCAAAATTGCTTAGAGTATTGCAGGAAAGAGAAATAAGAAGAATTGGTGACGACAAGGTTATTCCTGTTGACGTTAGAGTTTTTTCTGCAAGCAATCTCGATTTAAGAGAAAAGGTAAAAGAAGGAACATTCAGACAAGATCTGCTTTATAGATTAGATGTATTGAATTTAAGGATTCCTCCGTTGCGTGAAAGAGAAGAGGATATTAAGAGTATTGCACAATATTATATAGAGATACATTGTAAAGGATTGAAGAAGATGGTGCCGGATTTAATGACAGGCGCAGTTGAAGCATTGACTGCGTATGAATGGCCTGGAAACATCCGGGAATTAAGAAACATTTGTGAAAGACTTGTAGTATTAACGGATGGAAAATATATTACCAAAGAAGAAATCATTGAGTTGTTAAGTCTTGGTGACAGACGATTATCATCAGAAAAAGATGAGTCTGATGAAAGAATTAAGCAGACAGAGGAATCTTCTGATATTGATATGGAAACGATGCTGAAATTGATGCAACTAGTAAAAGTAAATAAAGAAGATATGGCCAAGTTACTTGGAATTAGCAGGACTACGTTATGGCGAAGATTAAAAGATAAATAGGATTCTTGATATCGTAAGTTGTTAAGCGGGCAGCGTGAAACGTAATTGAAACAAAACTGTTTCGATTATTTTTGTTTCATGCTGTCTTTTTTTTAATACATGAAGATTATTACTTGAGATATTATTTTTATAAACTTTTCTTCTTTCTAGCAGGCTGTAATGCTTAGGTTGATATTTATATAATAAACTAAAGATTTTTTAGTATATATTCAACTTTTGGCATAGACTTTGCACATATATAGGGTAAAAGCAGTAGAGTTATATCTTAGAATGTTAGTTTGATAATAGGAAGGGGAAGAATAAATGACTACTAAAATATATGAAGGGGATAAACCAGTATTGGGGATTCTCCTCGGAGACGCAGCAGGAGTAGGACCGGAGATTGTGGCTAAGGTTGCAGCCAAAGGAGTATTAGAGGACCATTGCTGTCCATTGATTATTGGTGATTTAAGGGTACTGCAAGCAGGCATGAAAATTGCAGGAGTAAGCTTTTCTTATAATGTTATTGCAGAGGTCGAAGAGGCAGACTGGAGCAAAGGCATTCATGTACTGGATCAGAAAAATTTAAACCCGGAAGATATAAAGATAGGACAAGTAAATGCATCCTGTGGTAAGGCATCAGGCGATATGCTTATCGCGGCAATTAATCTTTATAAGCGGGGAAAAATTGATGGATTTTGTTTCGCATCATTAAATAAAGCTGCTTTGAAATTGGGTGGATATAATTTTGAGAGTGAGCATATGCTCTTTGCACATCATTTTGATTGGACAGAACCTTTTGGAGAAGTGAATGTACTGGATGATTTGTGGACGTCTCGTGTCACTAGTCACATTCCTATAAAACAAATAAGTGATAAATTGACTGTTGAAAATATCATGAGAGCAATAAGATTAGCAGATAGAACATTAAAACGTGCAGGAATTGAAAATGCACGATTAGGAATAGCTGCTTTGAATCCGCATGGAGGAGAAAATGGAATGTGTGGGACAGAGGAAATTGATGCAATTACTCCTGCCATGGAGCAAGCACGACGGGAGAATATTAATGTCATTGGTCCGTATCCTGCAGATATCTTATTTATAAAAGCCTTTAATGGTGATTTTGATGCTGCGGTTACTATGTACCACGATCAGGGTCAAATTGCTATGAAGCTTAAGGGATTTGAATTTGGAATTACTATTGCGGCTGGTTTCCCGGCGCCCATTGTAACTGCATCCCATGGGACAGCATACGATATTGCAGGGAAAGGCATTGCCAAGACCGGAGCATTTGAAAATGCAGTGAAAATGGCGGCTAGGATTGCTTTATGTGATAGAAATACGCTATTATCTAAGTAAGCAGTACCGAATCAAAGTTTTTTACATTACCAGAATAGAGAAGAGGGTTTAAAAAATGAAGGCAATTATGCTCATGTATGATTCGCTCAATAAGGATTTATTGGAACCATATGGCTGCGATTGGACTAAAACACCTAATTTTAAGCGCCTTGCACAAAAGACATTACGATTTAATAACTGTTTTGTGGGAAGTTTGCCATGTATGCCCGCACGAAGGGAACTACAAACCGGAAGGTATAATTTCTTTCATAGAAGCTGGGGCCCTATGGAGCCGTATGATGATTCTATGCCTGAGATATTAAAAAACAATGGGGTCTATACCCACCTTATTAGTGATCATTACCATTATTGGGAGGACGGAGGGGCAACCTACCATACCCGATATAGCTCTTGGGAAATCGAAAGAGGACAAGAAGGTGATCGTTGGAAGGG
>JBFWMP010000085.1:0-8751 GCA_050251575.1 Clostridia bacterium | reverse complement strand
TTTATGGCAGTCATGCAGGAAATATCAATTGCACTGATGGAAGGTATGTTTATATGCGTGCGCCTGATCCCGATAATGATGAGGCTTATAATTATACTTTGATGTGTGTGCACATGATGCAGTTTTTCACAAAAGAGGAAATGGATAGTGCAGAACTGGTAGGACCCTATCCTTTTACAAATGGTTATCGGGTACTGAAAGTTAAAAAGAAAAAGCCTAAAACACAATCAGGGCAGATGAATTTGGGAGATTTTCTCTTTGATCTGGAAAATGACCCTGGAATGAACAGCCCGATACAAGATGCGCAGGTGGAAGAAATGATGAAGGAACATATAAGGGAGATTATGCAAGAAAATGATGTTCCGCACGAGGTGTATGTCCGTTATTGTTTGTAGGTTGGAAAAAGTAAAAAAGGAGGTTGAGAACTTGAACAGAATAAACGCAAAGTTTATACTGCCTGTCGCAACTGCAATAATTTCTATCATATTTATTTATCTTGGACTGACGAGATTTGGTTTTTGGCAGAGTGGCAGAGGACCTATGAGTGGCTTTTATCCCTCATTGATTTCAATTGTTCTTTTATTTATCAGTATTTTAGCATTTTTTCAAGCGTTCAAGGAAAAGGCATCGGTATTTCCTAAAGAGAATTGGCTGGTGGCATTATCAGTGATATTGATTCTGGCAGGAACTTATCTGCTTGGAATGCTTGTTAGCATCTTACTATATATCTTCTTTTGGGTAAGATACATTGAAAAATGCTCATGGAAAACTACGATAAAATCCGTACTGTTCATTGGCGGCATTGTTTTTATTGTATTTGTACTCTGGTTAGGGGTTCCCTTTCCCAAGGGCTTATTGTTTGAAGTTATATTAGGATAGAAGGGAGGGTATTTTGTGGAAAATTTTGAGTTTTTGATGGAAGGCTTTAAGGTTGCACTTACTCTGCAAAATATGGGCGCCGCTGCACTAGGAGCCGTATTGGGTATTATAGTAGGTGCCATGCCTGGTATTGGAAGTCTTGCAGGTGTAGCGTTGTTGCTGCCTTTGACATATAAGTTTAATCCTACAACAGCAATTATTATGTTAGGTTCGCTTTATTATGCCAATATGTTTGGCGGTGCTTATAGTGCGATACTGATTAATATTCCCGGTGATGGACCGGCTGTTATGACCACGCTGGATGGATACCCCATGGCGCAAAAAGGCAGACCGGGACAAGCGCTCTTTGCTGCTAACATTTCCTCCTTTATCGGTGGATTAGTCGGTATGATTATTTTGACCTTTACAGGTCCTGCACTGGCACGAGTAGGTCTCAATTTCGGACCAGCTGAAATGGCAGCATTGCTATTGGTAGCGATGACATCTGTCAGCTGGCTGGTAGGAGAAAATCCTACAAAGGGTCTGGTAACAACTCTTCTTGGAATATTAATAGCTTGTGTGGGTATGGATACGGTAAATGGTATGCCACGGTATACCTTTGGCAGTATTCATCTGTTAGGGGGCATTCCGTTCACTCCGCTGGTTATCGGTATGGTCGGATTTTCTCAAGTACTGGGAATGATGGAGGACAGAGGTAAGGCTCCTGTTATTGAGGCAAAGCTTTCTCTCCGAGGCAGTCTGCTTAGCCGTCATGAATTGAAACGATTATCATTGCCGGCTCTGCGTTCAGGTATACTGGGTACCTTCATTGGAGTTCTTCCTGGAGCAGGAGCAACAACAGGAGCTTTCATGGGCTACGCCACACAAAAGATGTTTAAAAATGAAGAACCTTTGGGAACAGGAGCTGTAGAAGGGATTGCGGCGTGTGAATCAGCTAATAATGCGGCAGCAGCCGGTGCATTTGCACCCCTTCTTGCGCTGGGAATTCCAGGTTCAGGTACGGGAGCGGTGCTGCTGGGCGGTCTCATGATGTGGGGACTTAATCCTGGACCGTTGTTGTTTACTACAAATCCTGATTTTGCTTGGGGATTGATTTCATCTCTATTTCTAGCTAATTTTATTACCTTAGCGATAGCATTGCTGATTATTCCATTTTTGATAACACTGCTGTCAGTGCCGGTAGGACTCATGATTCCTGCTATTACAGTGGTGTGTATTGTAGGATCCTATAGTACAAGTAATTCTATTTTTGGGGTAGTAGTTATGTTTCTGGCAGGTGTAATAGGATATATTTTCAAGAAGACTGATTATCCCGTGGCGCCATTGGTATTGTCAGTAGTCTTATCCAAGATTTTAGAGGTGAACGTAAGAAGGGCATTTATTATATCCGAGGGCAGCATTTCTATCTTCTTTGAGAAACCTATTGCAGCAGTATTCATGGTAGTCTTGTTTATTTTTATCTTAACACCGATAGTGAAACCAATTATTCGTAAAATTAAAGATAGAAAATCAAAGGTTGGATCTATTTAAAATTAAAATAGATTAAAACAAATTAAAATTTTAAGGAGGAAGAAAGATGAAAAAAAAGCTAGCAGTACTTCTTATTCTTGTCATGAGTTTGTCCATCATATTTACCGGTTGTGCCGATAGTGGTACCGGCAGCACAAATAAGGATAGTGGCAAACAGGATACGGGGAGCAGTACAGCCCCGGAAGCAAAGACAGAGGACAAAAGCTGGAAGCCTTCTAAGAACATTGAATGGGTAGTAACCTCTAGCCCCGGTGGAGGCAGTGATATTTATACTAGAATGATTTCGGATATTATGGCAACGGAAAAAATTATTGACCAATCATTCCTGGTAAATAACCAAACAGATGGCGGAGGCGAAGTAGGGAGACTGCGTGTAAGCCAAACCAAAGATAATGGTCATATGTTACTTACCTTTAACAGTGGTGATTTGATGCCTATGGTACAGAATACTCCCAATAGGATTGAAAACTTTAAACCTATCGCTATTATGGCGGTAGACAGACAATTGATGCTTAAAGGTACCAAGACAAAATATGCTGATTTTAAGGAAGCAATAGAGGCTGCTAAATCAGGTACACAAGTAGTTATCGGAGGATCTAAAGGTGATGATATTCTGACCTACAATAAGATGCTGGCATCTTTAGGACTAACTGATAAGCAGATGGCATATATTATGTATGATGCTACCTCTGAGGCTCTTACTGCACTTTTGGGCGGACATGTAGACTTTGCTATCAGTAAGCCTGCAGCATCCATGCAATATCTTGAGTCTAAGGATATGTCTCCGGTGATTGCACTAGCTTCGGAACATTTTGGTGGAACGCTTGCTGACGTACCGATGTTGAGTGAAATTGGCAATTATAAAGATGTTGAGTCACCGGTATGGCGTGGTGTCGTAGCACCGGGTTCCACACCTGATGAGGCTATAAAATTCTGGAGTGAAGCTTTTAAAAAGGTATCTGAAAGCGAAGCTTGGAAAAAAGGTTATATTGAAAAGAATCTGTTGACACCTAAATTTATGCCTTATGATGAAGCTGCTAAGTACATGAAAGATTATCAGGAAAGTTCCTTGAAAAAATAATAATATATCTGATGAACGACAATGCTTGTCTTCGTTTTGGAAGATAAGCATTGTCTATAATAAATTTTAATTAATGGTATAAGGAGGTATGAAAATATGAAGCTTTGCTATCAGGTGGCAACACCGGATGTTGCTATATCTCCGGCAGTAACTGCGTTTCAGGGGAAACTTGAATGCAGCTTTGGAAGATTAAGCGAATTAGGATATGAAGGTGTAGAATTGATGACATTAAATCCATTACAGTTGGATTGGGATGAAGTCAAAAGGGAAGCAGAACGTCATTGCTTAGATGTTGTATTGGTATGTACTGGTGAGATATTCGGGCAATTAAATCTCTCTTTTATGGATAAGGACGAAAGTGTGCGTAAAGAAGCAAGGAAAAGAATAAAAGAAATTATCGATTTTGCGGCAGCTCTAGGAGCATTTGTTAATATTGGCAGGGTAAGAGGACAATATTGCAATGAACTATCTAAAGAAGTTTCATATGAGTATGCCATCGATGCATTTAAGGATATCAGCGACTATGCAGGGAAGAAAGATGTAAAGATTGCATTGGAAAGCGTAACGCTGATGCAGACAAATTTTATAAATACTATAGAAGAAGCCGTAAAAGTTGTTAAAGATGTAGATAATGAATATTTTAAAATCATGATGGATGTTTTTCATCTTAATATCGAAGAGAAGAATATATTTGAAGTGATAGAGAAGTATGCAGAATATAATATTCATGTTCATTTAGCGGATAATAATCGAAGATATCCCGGTCACTGTGGGTTAGACTTTGAAAAAGTTATTAAAGCTTTTAAGACCGTAGGATATGATGGTGCTTTCTGTACGGAAATATTCCAAATACCTGATCAGGATGCAGCAGCACAAGGTGCTATAGAGCATCTGAGACCAATTTTCGAAAGAATATATAATAAGCAGACAGAATATTTTCAAGGATAGAGGGAGAAAAATGTATAGAGTGGCATTGATTCATACAGTAGCAAGTGTATATTCTACTTTTGGTGCCAGAATAGAAGAAGTAGTAGCGGATGTGAAGATCGTGAATACTGTCGATGAATATTTGGCTAGTGATGTTGCAGAAAGAGGAGAATTTACAGTTGAGAATTTGAATCGATTATTTTCAATTGTAAAGTGTGCAGAGGTGACAGAGCCGGATGCAATCGTAGTTACTTGCTCGACATTATCGCCAAGTGTAGAGAAGATAAGACCATTTATTAAGGTACCTTTAATTACTGTAGATGAGAGAATGATTAACAAGGCAGCAAAGTTAGGAACGAGGGTTACCATTTTGGCAACTGCATATAGTACTGTTGAACCAACTAAAGTCAAGTTGTTGAGTGAAGCTCAGCAATTAAATAAGAAAATAGAAATATCTACAGTGGTTTGCCCTGAAGCCTTTACTGCTATTAAAGCCGGTGACCAGGAGCATCATGATGAATTATTAAAGAGAGAAGCACTGCAAATCAAGCAGCAGGATGTCATCATTTTAGCACAGGCATCAATGGCTCATTTAGAAAAGGCAATTCAAAAGATAACTGGTTGTACAGTACTTTCTAGTCCTAATCTTTGTATTGAGCAATTAAAAGAGGTTTTAAAAAAGTGTGAAATCAGGTAGAATATAGTTTGTGGGATGATGAATTTTAAAATAGAATCTTCAGGATAGAAAAGACAGTTTGGAAAGCAAATGGCTATACAGTGCTTATACCCATTATAAGCACTGTATAGTCATTTGCTTGATGCACCGCCCATATTCATTAAGGAATCTTTCATATTATCTGTAGCTGTAGTGCTGCCATTAGGGAAAACCCAATAAGCATTCACCCCGGGGATACTTTCAATGAATACTTTACTCTTATCGTAAGGCAGTAAAAATGCAGCAGTAGATAGAATATCTGCTATTGCTGAATTCTCTGTCAGAATGGTCACGGCACGATAGTAGTTTGCAGGTTTTAATGTAGTTGGATCAATAATGTGATGAAATCTTTGGCCGTTTACCTCATAATAACGTTCATAGTCGCCGCTGGCAACCAAGGAAGCATCGGTCATAAACACGATATCAAGAGGGGTAGTGTCAGGTATTAGTGTATTCTTATCAGGGTCTTGGATGCCAATACCCCATTTGCTGCGAATACCATCTTGCGGTTGGCCAACTACTCTTACATTTCCACCTGCACTTATAACAAATGATGAAAAACCTGCTTCTGATAGTTCTCTTGCGACTATTTCAGTAGCAAAGCCCTTAGCTACGGCACCAACATCAAGGCTCATACCGGCTTCGCGTAGAAATACAGTTTTGTTGGAATTATCTATTTCTAATTTTGTGATGTCAGTCTTTAAAGCTGCTTTTTTTAGCAGTTCAATCTCGGGAATCTTTGCATCAAGCGGATTGCTTTTTCCTTCTTCCCGATATGAATGCCAGATAGAAAGAACCGGACCCAGTGCAATGTTCACTTTGCCATCGGTTTTATCATGCCACGCTTTGGCAAGCATGAGCATATCGATGATTTCTTGTTTTACTTCTAAGGGCTCAATGCCTGCATTATCATTGATGGTTTTAATATTATTGATGCCTTCATAACTGTTATATATATCATAAAGTTTATGAAGTTCTTCAAACCGTGATTGGCCTTTCAGTGCCAATTCTTCAAACTGTTTTTCATTCTCTGCATAGCCCATAAATTGAATCATAGTATTAAAAGTACCAAAAAACTCATAGGTATATTTATCATATTTACCGGTCAAGGGCTCAGTTTTAGCAGAGCAACCGGAAATAAGCAGTAGAACTACTGCCAGCAAAGCTATAGAGTGTTTCAAAAAAATCACCTCAATATTTAAATAGTACAATAGGATTATACCATTATAATGGTATATTAAAACCCCTTCATTTTATAAAATGAAGGGGTTTTCAATAATAAGTAAGAATTACTTATTTAGCATTTTTATAAGCTTCTTCTACTGCAAAGATATAATCTTCAACAGAGATTGTAACCTTAGAATTAAGGTCAGCTATATCAGGAACGCTAGGATGAGCATCATCAACCTTTTTAACCTTCATAGCTTTTACTTCGTCAACAGTTTTGCCGATCATCCATTTTTCAAGTTCAGCAATCTGTTGGTACCATTCTTTTCCGATCTTTGAACCTTTAATTAATCCATAGTCATCACCAAGTTCAACCTTAGTTTTTGGTGCCACTGACTTATCGGTTTTAAGTTTACCCTGTGCATCAAAGTCTACTTTTACCTGAGCATTGTCAATTGTTACTGCAAGGATTTTTCCATCAGCATCAAAAGTAGCGGCAGCCATAACAGTGTTCACCTGTGCCTGACCAGCTTTGTCCGCAGTAGCATCTACCGATTTAGCAATAGAAACAGCGTGACCAAGTCCTGTCTTGGTTTCAGTTGCAGGTGCAGATGCTGTAGAACCGCAGCCGGCAAGCAACATAACACCAAGAGCTAAAGCAATAATTTTTTTCTTCATTTTTGTCTCCCCCTAAAATAAATGTATATGTCAAAATCCTTAATGGATTAAAAACATCAGGATAAAAATTTAACAATCATAAATAAAGTTTGTTAAATATATTACAAATATATTCTAATACGAGTTTGTCAAAAAATCTACATTTAAAACATAAAGTTCATATTGTTTATAAAGTTCATGGGCTATTGTGTGTTTTAAATATTGATTAAGGAATCCAAGGTAAGGTCAGGAAACCACTTCTTAACTATATTCCTTTTACAAGTTTTTTTAAAAAAGTGTCATTTTAGCATTTTTTCATTCTACAATTTATATTCTTTCATCTTGCGCCACAATGTACTGCGGTCCATGCATAACAGTCTGGCGGCATCTTTGCGGTTATATTTAGTAGCATACAATATTTTTAATATTCTTTCTTTTTCGGTATCCTTTGACTTCATTGATCTTATAGTTGAGAAGTCTGACTTATGCCTGTTTTCTTGCAGATTAAATACATGGCGTACATCTTTCTCTGTAATAAGACTACTATCAGATAATACGGCAAGTCGCTCACAGATATTAAAAAGTTGACGTATGTTTCCTGGCCATTCATATGCCATAAGAATAGATTTTGCTGAATCAGCTAATTTTATATGAGGATAATTTATCTGGAAGAAATATTCTGCTAATAGAGGAATATCTTCCCGGCGTTCATGAAGAGAGGGGAGTGTCATGCATAGAACATTTAGCCTGAAAAAGAGGTCTTCGCGAAAGATCCCGGTTTCTACAAGGTCTTCTAAATTTTTGTTGGTAGCAGAAATCAGACGAATATTAACGGGGATTACTTTACTGTCTCCAAGTCGTATTACCTCTTTTTCTTGAATAATTCGAAGTAATTTCGCTTGCAGCTTTATAGGAATTTCGCCAATCTCGTCGAGAAAGATAGTGCCATTGTGTGCCAATTCAAAAAATCCCGGTTTGCCTCCTTTTACAGCTCCAGTAAAAGCACCGTCTGCATAACCGAACAACTCACTTTCCAAAAGGTTTTCAGGAAGGGCTGCACAGTTGACGGCGACAAAGGGTCCGGATTTTCTTAAACTGTAATTATGAATACTCTGAGAAAAAATTTCTTTTCCGGTTCCACTATCGCCTACGAGTAGAATATTGGAGTGAGTTATACTATATCGTTTCGCTGTTGCGATAGATTCACGCAATACATCACTGTCACCCACAATATCATAGAAACGAGATTTTGCTACATGACCCCTACTGTAAATTTGTTTTCTTATTCTACTTTCTAGATCCTGAATACCTTTAACTTCTTGGAAGGTGACAACACTGCCTATTACAGATTCTTTCACTACAATGTTGGCTTTATTAAAAGTTATCATACTATCATCTATCTTGATGATTTCATTAATATATTCTTTGTCAGACATAAGATGTTGTTTGAAATCCTGTGGAATAGGGCTGCTATGAATCGTTTGACCCGGTAAAATGGGTTGAGCAGGCTTTAAAATTTTTTCAGTCATTTTATTTACTATTGTGATATGTTTTATGGAGTCGTATGAAATGATACCTTCGAGAGAAAAATCAAGAACAGTTTTAAACCGCTCGGTCTTTTCTTGTTCTCTACGGCTTATGTGTGCAGCGCGTTTTGCTTCCGTGATAGATTGCCAAAAGATTTCTCGTCCTGTCTGGATAATCGCGTTTTTTAAACCTATTTGTTTGGCATATAAGCAGGTATTAAATCCGCCTAGGATCACTTCACATCCGTCTATATGTGCCTTATTAACTA
>JBFWMP010000084.1:7161-12095 GCA_050251575.1 Clostridia bacterium | reverse complement strand
TAATAATTTTAATTGAAAATTTTAGTTGACATAAAAAAACCAGCCCTGTGTATACTAATATCGAACGCTAATAAAGGAGGCTGATACTATGAGTAGACGTTCTAGTATGTCTGACAAGCTCAAATATGAGATAGCGAAGGAACTTGGAGTCTATGATATAGTTAAGACTGAAGGTTGGGGCGGTGTAAGCTCACGTGACTGTGGTAATATCGTAGCAAAAGCGATTGAAATGGCAGAGCGCAGCGTAACTAACTAGAAGCAAGCAGACTTTGTCTGATTTTATAGCGTACTAAAAAGATGGGTATTTTTTCCCATCTTTTTGTTTTGAAAAAACATTGAACTATGGTATCATAAAGAGTAAAATTATCAATATAATTAGAATAAGAACCAATAGAATTGAGGATTGCATATATGTTGCTATTTAGCTCGGGCTTCAGGCGCCGAGCTCTAAGCTCAATGCATAAGGGGGATACATATAAAATGGCTCAAAAACTCACGGTGTGTATTTTATTTGGCGGACAGTCATCGGAACACGAGGTATCAAGACTATCAGCTGCGTCAGTGATAAAAAATTTGGATAGAGAAAAGTATGATATTGTTATGATAGGCATCACAAAGTCAGGAAAATGGCTCATGTACCAGGGACCGGTAGATAAAATTGCTACAGGAGAATGGGAAACCTCTCATATAGCAAGGGCTATGATTTCACCCGATGCAGGTATAAGTGGTATTGTAAAGTTAAGAGAAGATGAAGATACGGGTGAGATTTTTGCTACAATGGCAAAGATTGATGTAGTTTTTCCTGTACTGCATGGCTTATATGGCGAGGACGGAACCATTCAAGGATTACTTGAACTGGCTAAGGTTCCTTATGTAGGAGCAGGAGTATTGGCATCATCTGTATCTATGGATAAAATCTATACTAAATTGGTATTCCAAGGCGCGCAGATACCGCAAGCCCAATGGGAGGTAGTATATAAGCGTGAGTTAAAGGATATCGTACAAGTGATAGCAAGAATCGAAAGTCGGTTTTCATATCCCTGTTTTATAAAGCCATCTAACGCAGGCTCATCAGTAGGAATTACAAAAGCACATGACAGGGCAGAACTAGAGCAAGGAATTAGCAAGGCTGCAGAGCATGATAGAAAAATCCTTATAGAAGAGTTCATTAATGGGAGAGAAATCGAATGCTCTGTATTAGGAAATATGGAGCCAAAAGCATCTATCATAGGAGAAATTATACCGGGTCGGGAATTCTATGATTATGATGCAAAATATAATGATGATACATCTCAATTGCTTATCCCGGCTCCTATTTCGAAAGAAACCGCACATAAGGTACAAGAATATGCGGTAAAGGCATATAAAGCATTGGATTGCAGCGGTCTTTCGAGAGTTGACTTTTTTGTGCACAAGGAGTCAGGAGAAGTATATATTAATGAGATAAATACCATGCCGGGCTTTACCAATATCAGTATGTATCCGAAGCTGTGGGAGGCATCAGGACTATCCTATAGTGAATTACTGGATGAGCTGATACAATTGGCTATAGATAAATCAGAGAAAAAATAGAATTCAAGCTTTGTAATTCTCAATTTATAACTGGGGGTCTTTTTATGGATAATCGCCCTATAGGGGTTTTTGATTCAGGGTTGGGAGGTTTGACTGCAGTCAAGGAACTTATGGCACAGCTTCCTGAAGAAAGCATCGTATACTTTGGTGATACGGGAAGAGTTCCTTATGGTACTCGTTCTGATGAGACCATAACAAAATATGTTTTTCAAGATATTCGATTTCTGTTGAATTTTGATATAAAACTTATTATAATAGCATGTGGTACAGCAAGTTCGGTAGCCTTAGAGAAAGCGCAGAAGGAATTTGATATTCCTATTATCGGAGTAGTGTACCCCACAGCAGTTAGTGCAGTAGGGAAAAGCCTATCTGCTAAAATAGGAGTAATAGGTACACAGGGGACTATTAACAGTGAATCATATACACGAGTGATTAAGGAATTGACTCCTGATGCTCAAACGTTCTCCAAAGCGTGTACACTATTTGTACCCTTAGTAGAGAATGGGTACACAGAAAATGAAGTGGCACGGTTGGTTGCACAAGAATATCTTCAACCGTTAAAGGAGCAAGAAGTAGATACTCTCATTATGGGATGTACGCATTATCCATTGCTGGAAAAGACGATAGCAGGAATAATGGGAGAAAAAGTAACACTGGTTGATCCGGGTGCAGAAACCGTTAAATATGTGAAGCAGCTTCTTAAAGAGAAAGATATGCTTGTACAACCCGATGCATCGGCAGAATATAGATATTTTGTAAGTGATAGTGTGGAAAATTTCAGTAGGTTAGGCAGTGTGTTTCTAGGGCAAGAAATCACACAATCAGTGGAAAAGATAGATATAGAAAAGTATTAGGAGCTAGGAGCTAGGAGCTAGGAGCTCGGAGCTCGGAGTTAAAAAGCAGCTCCTACATTTTGGTTGTCCACTCCTCACTAAATAAACGAGGGATGAAGCATAGCATGAATAAGAATGTAATTATTTCTGTAAAAGGAAATCAACGTATTGATGAAGATAATGATAGCATAGAATTAGTAACAGAAGGAAAATATTATAAAAAAGGCAGCAATTATTTTGTAAGTTATAGAGAAACTGAAATTACGGGTATGGAGGGGACAACCACTACGCTGAAAATTGGTGACGGAAAGGTCACGCTCATGCGGTTCGGGCAGAATAACTCGCAATTGATTTTTGAGAAAGGTCAAAAGCATGTTACGTATTATGAAACATCCCATGGCACATTTACAGTAGGTGTTTTTTCCCATAATGTAAATATTAATATCAATGATAATGGGGGCGAGATAGCGGTAGATTATCTCCTCCAAATCGACAATATGCAAGCGGGAGAAAATGACTTCTACTTACAGATAAGGGAGGCAAGCTTAACAAATGAGAAATCTAATAGAAATGGCGAAAAGCCAAATTGAACAGGCTGTACAAAAAGCTGTGGACAAAGCAGTTGCAGAAGGAAAACTACCACAGGTAAATATCAATGAAATATTTATAGAGACTCCTCGTGAAAAGCAGCATGGAGATTTTGCTACTAATGTAGCGATGCAGATTACCCGTGAGGCAAAAAAGGCACCACGTATGATTGCAGATATTCTTGTAGATTCTATGGATCTTAAGGATACGCTGATAGAAAAGATAGAAGTGGCAGGACCCGGCTTTATCAACTTTTATTTTAAAAAAGACTGGCTTTACCAAGTAATCTATGCCATTGAAAAGGAAGGCTCCGATTATGGGAAAGTGAATATTGGAAACGGACAAAAGGTGATGGTGGAGTTTGTAAGTGCTAATCCTACCGGCCCTATGCACATGGGGAATGCCCGGGGAGGCGCTTTAGGTGATTGTCTGGCAAGTGTATTGGATTGGGCAGGATATGATGTAACCCGTGAATTCTATGTTAATGATGCCGGCAATCAGATTGAGAAGTTTGGTAAGTCTCTTGAGGCAAGGTATGTACAGCTATTGAAGGGCGAGGATGCATTTTTATTTCCTGAAGACGGATATCATGGGGAAGATATCAAGGAACATATGAAGGATTTTATCGCTATTGAAGGAGATAAGTATTTGGAAGTGGACTCTGAAAAGCGCAAGAATGCCTTTGTAGAGTTTGCCCTTCAAAAGAATATTGATAATTTAAAAGCCGACTTAGAATTGTACGGCATTAAATATGACGTATGGTTCAATGAAAGTACATTATATGAAAATGGCGAAGTGCAGAAAACCATAGATGATCTCGTTAATAATGGCTATGCATACGAAAAGGAAGATGCTGTGTGGTTCAAGGCATCAGAGTTTGGGGCAGAGAAGGACGAGGTATTAGTTCGAAATAATGGCATACCTACTTATTTTGCTGCAGATATTGCATATCATAGAAATAAGTTTATTACAAGAGGATTTGACAGAGTCATTGATATATGGGGAGCGGATCATCACGGACATGTAGCCAGGATCAAGGGTGCAATGCAGGCTGTAGGCTGTAGTCCGGAAAAGTTAGATGTTATCATCATGCAATTGGTAAGGCTTCTGAGAAATGGAGAAGTCGCAAGGATGTCCAAAAGAACAGGAAAATCTATTACATTGAAAGATTTGCTGGAGGAAACCAGCATAGATGCGGCAAGATTTTTCTTCAATATGAGACAAGCCGGCAGTCATCTCGATTTTGATCTTGATCTTTCGGTAGAACAAAGCAATGAAAATCCTGTCTTCTATGTTCAGTATGCGCATGCTAGGATCTGCAGCATTATCAGGCTGTTGGAAGAAGAGGGTGTGAAAATAAAATCTGTAGATGAGATAGATGTATCATTATTGAAGGAGTCCGAAGAGCTTGAACTATTGAAAAAGCTGGCAGAGCTTCCGGAAGAGATAAAGGGTTCAGCACTATCTATGGAACCAAGCCGTATGACAAGATATGTACTGGATCTTGCGGGATTGTTCCATTCCTTCTACAATGCCTGCAGAGTCAAGGCAGAGGATAAGGAGCTTATGTTTGCAAGATTGAAGCTTATTGACAGTGTAAGAGCGGTAATTAAAAATGTACTTAATATGCTTGGAATTAACGCACCGGAGAAAATGTGATGTTAGCCGGGAGCATGGAGTTAGGAGTATAAGGCAAAATGAGATATGGGGATGTCCCCATATCTCATTTTGCTTAAGGTCCTGTTTTAATATTATGTTAAATTTTCGTTACAGTGAAGGAATCAACATGCTGCACGTAGAATATTTTTAACAGGAAAAATGTAGATAATTGTCGCTAGGTGACAGGGGACAGTTCGAGAGTACTGAAAAGGCCCGTCTTGTGTCATTCTGAATGAAACGGAGTGTAATGAAGAATCTTAAAAGTTGCTTAAGTGCTAAGAT
>JBFWMP010000084.1:0-7061 GCA_050251575.1 Clostridia bacterium | reverse complement strand
TTATTTATCGCACCCTTGGAAAAGAGCAGCAGGCACATCAGGTGGCTGCATTGATTGGCGCTTATATGCAGCAAATCGGGCAACAGGGTAACGACGTTGAAGCATGGGCAAATGGATATGTTATTTTGGCAATGGCAGATGGGCTAATAACCCCAGAGGAGTTAGATGACGCATTATACGTAGATCAAACAGCATTGGATTGGACAAAACAATTTATTAAGACTGCTCCGGTTCAAAGACAAGAATTTGCAGAATGGATGGGAAAAGCACTGAAATTGTCTCTTGGGTACGAGTCGCAACTGTCAATAGTTGATACTATCTTGGATAAACATGAAGTTGACCCTGTCAAGCTCCCTTATGTTGAGATGGCTATTAAAGAAAACTGGATGGGCCGATATAATGGATTTTTCTATCCAAGGGAGAACATCTCATGGGAAGAAATGGTACAAGTGCTGGAGAATTTTAAAGGTCTTATATTAGAAAAGCAGGGTTTTGTGGAGAACTCCGGGGTGATTACAGACATAAAAGTTGATACTGATACACCTAAAGATACTAGTGATAATAAGATAACAATTACAATAGAAGATAGGGAAGGGAAGCTTAACTATATTTTGATGGATAAACAAAAAGAACCGATGGCCGATGGTGAAGATATATCTCAAGACCGACAGATAAGTATAGAAAAAGAAACTATTATATTGGAAAAAGGAAAATCTGTTGATAGCAGTGATTTGAGAAAAGGTGACAAAATAAGTTACCTGGTGGATGAAAACAAGCAAGTAAGGCTTCTAAGAGTCGTAGATACGACAGCACGTATATATGGGGAAAATATTGAAAGTATCTACAAGGCGCATATATATCTATATGATCCGTATGAAGGAAGTCTTGTTGTAAATGGTCTCCAAAAATGGAACCAAGGGGAATGGGATGATATTACAGACGAACAGCTATATAAAAGCATAGCGGTGGATTCTGATGCTATAGCTTATGCGGAGAGAAAGAAGATAGACATTTCGCATATC
This sequence comes from Clostridia bacterium, assembly GCA_050251575.1. Lineage (GTDB taxonomy): Bacteria > Bacillota > Clostridia > SK-Y3 > SK-Y3 > X23. The sequence continues at coordinate 6,039 of JBFWMP010000084.1, read as the reverse complement.
AATACGTATTATACTGATAATGAAGTTTATTTTGCAGTAAGTCAGCAGAATGACGGCACTGAAACTGTCGTATTGTTGAATATAATAAAAGAAGGCAGTACCCAAGAGGTATATGATGAAGTGCTAGGTTCAATCAAACAAGATTCATCGGATATTAAAGTAAAAGACAGAATATATAGGCTTGGTGAAAGCACTATTATAATAAAAGAAGGTAAAATAATTCAAAAGCATGAACTGGCACTTAAAGATAAAATATATATAGAAGGCACACCGCAAGAGAATCCAAATGAGGTTGACGTATACATAATTCAAGTACATAACGATCAGCCATCGAAAGAAAGTATTAAAAATTCAAGCAGAAGCAAAAAGACTAACAAAAACAAGTAACGGAATTCAATAAAAATACCGATATAAATATAGTGGCACTAATATGATTTAGCGCCTATATCTATGTTCAGATAAGGTATGTAAACCGGAAAGATGGGGATCGTATGAAAAGACTTAAGAAAATTGTAAGTATGATTTTAATCGGATTACTAATAGGTTCCAATGCAAATATTATATCCGTAAAAGCTGCCACAACGGTTGAAGCTTTACCGGATTTGAAACTATCTACAGCTTCCAATCCCGATATACAAAACGGTGCTAAAGGGATAAATTTCGGAGTATCTTCCATTACGCTGTCTTTTAACAGTGCTTTTATACCGGACACCTCAAAACTAAAAGTATATGCCTATGCAAACGGGAAAATAGATGAAACAGATCTTTTTGATCCTATCCCCCAATCAGGGAAAGTTATTTTTACATTAAAAAACGGAGCCACACAGCTCAGAAAGCATACGCTTTATGAAATCTATGCGCCGCAGGGAGCCTTTGTAAATAAGGCTGACCCTGCTAATCAGATAGTAAACAGTGAAATCCGCCATATGTTCGTTACAAGGACGGATTACACACAAATATATGACAGTGATATCCTTGTAAAAACAACACCGTCTCATGGAACTAGTGTCGTTGATGATTATAGCACTTCAATAGAATTTCAGTTTGCAGATGATATCGCCGTGGACACGGAAGTGCTAAATAATATTGATAATTATATACAAGTTTCTACGGAGAATCTTAAAACCAGTGGAATCATTGAAAATCATTCGATAAAAAACGACTACCAGACTATAATCGAAGGAAGCAAGCTGGTACTAAAGCCTAAGGAAGGGAAGCTTAAAGATTTATGCCATTATACAGTCAGGTTGAGAGATGAAGCAGTATATCTAAAAAATAGCAGCCAAAAAAAAGTTTATAACCTTGCTGAAGAAAATATAGTGACAGATGATGAAGGAGATCATTGGGAAGCATTTAGTTTTCAAACTAACGATATGCTCATGACGGATAAAACAAAAACAAGAACATCTCCTAATGACAATGCTACCGGTATCGAGACGCAGCCGGATATAGACTTCCATTTTAAATATCCAATTGATAAATCTGATATAGATACAGGCAAAATTCATATTACTTCTGCTTCAGGCGATGAAGATTTTACAGACGATTTTAATATTGCAAATGCAATTCTTGTTTATTCTGATACCAATATGACAGATAATGTGCTGCGGATTAGGATTAACGATCAGAACGGTGGAGTCCTTGAACGTCTGAGAAAGAACACTATGTATAAAGTAACTGTGGAAGCAGGTGCAATAACATTTCGAGTGGGCGGCAACACCTTGCATGCACTGCCCCGCACGCTTATGTTGTATTTCACTACCGGCAATGAGGGAAATATTCCAGTTATTACAGGATATGCTTCCGATGCTTCCAAGACGGATAACATTACTTCATCTTCTTCTACAAGCCTTGGGGCAGACGGAACAGTGTATATTCACTTTGACAGGGCGGTAAGGTGGGACAAGCAGAGCAATGATGTATCACGGCGGGCGTCTATTGAACTGTATAAGCTGGCACCGATTGCAAATACAATACAAACTAGCCCGACCACCGGTACAATTGCCCGGGAAATATTTGAATATAATCAAGTCGGAAGTAATATCAATCCCGGCAATGAAAGATTAACGATAGACAGCATAGAAATTGATGCTTCAAATCCCAAGATGATAAAAATAAAATCAAACGAGCTGTTATCAAATCTGCAGGAATATGAAATTTATGTGCCCGGGTATCTGGTAGAGGATATGAATGGATATAATCTGCAAGATGACATCGAGTTTGGTTTTTGGACCAAAGCTTCGACCGACAGTGTATCTCCAAGGTGGGGGAATACCAATATAAGACCGGTACCATCGGCAAATAATACGGCTGCATGGAGCACACAGGCTTCCAAACCTTTATTAGATGTGCAGCGCTTTCACAGCACCAATCCGATTATATTTTATATCGATAAAGAGGTAATTCCTACATATACCGATACCGATATTGATACTGATACCAATCGTTTCGAAGGGATTTCACTTACAAAGTATTACAATGCGAATCAAAAGGTAACTTTTCAAAAATACATATTAGAGCATTATTTTGATAATGGTATTAAAAAGACAAAACTCTTGTTGTATCCCAGCACACCATTAGATTATGGGGAACATTACAGGATGAGCATATCCAATAAAGTTCTGCGGACGAGGAGCGGAAAATATCTCGAAGCAAAGGATGTTTTCTTCGTTACCGAACAAAACAGTGCACAGCCTAAAGGAATTCACAATATATCGCCAAATACCTTTAAAACCATTGATTTTTATAACCAAAAAGCCGAATTCACCATTAATGGGTACAACTTTAATGAAAAAATTAAGACGGTTACACTGGAAACCTACGGTGCTTCTACAGGCGTTGTTCCCGTGAAAATACATCCTCAAGATATTACTTTTATAGATACTAATACAATATCCGTGAAAGTAAAAGGGAGCGACAGCGGAGATCCTGCGAAAGTTCTTTCAAGGGAAGGAAGCGTAGGACAGTACACAGTCTCTATACAATTTGATGATTCCTCAGGAACATATGAAGATATATCATGGGGAGGAACTTTGAAGGTTGGGCCGAGGCAGCAGCCAAATAAGGTAATAAAGATGAAGGACCCCAGCGGAGGGGATGCCTGGTATAATGAGAAGGACTTGAATTCTACTATCATTGACGGGGTGAGAAGATATTTTATCAAAGTTGTCTTTGAAGATACTGACGGCAGCTTGGAATTTGATAAATCTGCGGGGCTAGCCTTGTTAAAAGAATATACTACGGTATGCCCGAAAGGAAGCGACATATCATCCGTAGATATTGACTTTCTGAATCAAATTTCAGGTTTATCTGCTGAAAAACAAAGCCAATATATAGATAAGCATATTTTTATAGAAGACAGCAGAAGTAAAGAGGCATCCCTATATATACCAATTATTCTCTTGAAATCTGATACGACTTATGAGGTAGGAATTGCTCCGGGGATTGTTTACTATTACGGAACAACAGGCAGTGAATACAAAAATGATTATATTTTATGGGAGTTTACCACGACCACTACTCCTATCGTCAAAGAAATTATGACAGCAACCGTACCTGAAGATTATGATGAAGATATCCCGATTATTATCACAGGAGATTTATTCTATGGTAATACCGTTACAGTATACTTCAATGATGATATAGAAGCAGACAAGGTACGTTTAAGGGAGAATTCACAGACAGGTGAGAAGTATTTGGAGGTATCTCTACCAGATGGACGTGACCGGTTGGATCCCGGTATTTATAGCATCACGGTAGAAAATGACAAGGATCATCAACGTATCGACTGCGGCACCTTAAGTGTGGTAGAAGCAGGTGAATACGTACCTAACGAACAGTATAAAGTGAAGAGTGAGGATAGAAAAGGTAAAGTCAGGGCAGATGTCAAGGTGAGTGCCGACATGTTGATGCTGGAATCTAAGTACGCGGATGACCGTTACCTTGAACTTGATTTGGATGAGATGATGGGGGAAGAGGTACGAGTACGAAAGATAGAATATCGGGGCAACAAAAGGGATACAATCCATGAACTGGTGACCAAATCCAAGTGGTGTGATATAACAGTTTATGGTCTTACCCTTGATGCTTCCAAAGATGACCGCAATATTGTGTTGGAATTGGGAAGGATAGAACCTTCGACGGCAAAAATGCTTATGGATAAGCTCAAAGGCAAAGTGGTAAAATCTGAATTTATTCAAATTTCAGGACAAAATTTTAAAATAGATAAAGTGACATTAAAGATACCTTTTAAAGGTACAAACGGACAGCAGGTACAAGTACTGCGCTATGATGAAGAGACCCGGAATTTTTATGGAGAAAGCTTTACAGTGGATTTCGTAAATAAGAAGGTAAATGTTACCAGCAAACAACCCGGAATATTTTTTGTAATCGAGTAGAGGAGTGAGAGCATGAGAAAAAGAATAATAAGTCTATTATTAGCAGCAGCCATGATGATTAGTATACTGCCTCTTATTGCTGTCAAGGCAGCAGCAGGAGACCCGGAAGTAACCATCAGTTATATGTACGACAGATTTGGCTCTCAACCTAAGCAGACCATTTTCACCATAAACGATAATTCTACCGAGATTAGAGACTGGACGATAGATAAGGTATCCATCTGGTATGTCGGCGGAACACATGAAGAGGTGACAGTTAGTCGTTATGGACCTAGAATCAGCGGCGCTGTGACCAATGGAGCAGCAATAGAGTCCATCATTATTGTAGACAGCAATAATAATGCTAATTATGTAACGTATACAATTCCTTCAGGAAAAGAAGTAAAGGTTGAATCGGCTGCAGAATCTGAATTTCAACCCCAAGGACCTATTACGTTAATAGGTGAAAATATAAGGGCAAACGCGAGTGATTTGAATACCACAATAATAGTGGGGACAGTAGAAGCAAAGGTGAAGGCACTTGAGGACGGTGAGACACCGGATTCAAGAGAAGTGAAAATTGTACCCAAAGACGAAACCCCTTTTGGTACTGGGGCAGAACTGCAGAATATCGTATTTAAGACAATCAAAGAAGATCAACCCGGAAGAACAGGAAATAATGCGGGAGACATCATTAATTATACATTAAATATTAACAGCACCTATGAGAAAGTCCTGAAGGTCGTTGGAGACTTGAATCTGAAGGATGTTGAAATGTTTCCCAACAGCGGACAAAAAGGAGATATTGTTACATTTAAATCCCAAAGTATCGCAGAAGCATATGATGTATATTTCGTTAAGAGTGTAACCGATCAGCAGGAATACGATAAACACCCCATTGCTGTTCCTATCGGTGATCCGGCGAGAGAGGACCCTAATAATCCCTTGTCAAAATATACATACTCTGTAAAGATTCCTGATCTTGGGGATGCTTCAGGTGAGTATTATATTGTATTTACTAATAGAAACTCGATTGTTGAAGGGATTTCACAGAAATACGTCCTGGAAGATCAATCAATTTCGCCTGAGTATGTGAAGTTTACCTATGTGACGGCGGGGAATCCTACAGTAATTGATGACTTTGACCCAAAATCAGCACCGGAGCAGACACCTACGTTGGTTACAATCAAGGGATTTAACATCGGAAAATTTGCATTAGATAACTCCTTATTTAGTAAGGATACAGATACGATTAACGATGAAAAAACTAAAATTACTGTGACTTATCCGGAACAGGATAATTTCAAAATCGGAAGCATCAACTATGGCACAGTGACTATTCAAAGAGAAATTACAGTATCTATCGGTGGAGATGCTACCATAGAGAGTGTAAATTTTCCAGATGATGGACAAGAAACCATTGTGGTAAAAACTCAAAAATACACATTAACACAGCCTGAAAATTTGGTTACGATAAAAATGGTCACTACCATTACACCTACAGATCCGGACAAAGGATCAGCCCTTGTTTTTTATAAAGAAGTATATAGCAAGGAGCCTTTTGTATTTATTCCCACGACAGAAAAACCGGAAGTAACAAGTGTAGTGCCGGAAGTAGTTCCGATAGAACCTGCTCCGGGAGAATCCGGCTATTATCTTATTT
>JBFWMP010000083.1:0-12253 GCA_050251575.1 Clostridia bacterium | reverse complement strand
CACTTAAAATATCAGACTTAACTTGTTCTATCGCACATTTATTGAGAGAAGAATTGATGAAATGAGCTATCCCATCATCTTCACTGAAATTACGCATCGCATCAACTTGGTTTTTCATTAAAGCAATTAAAGGGGAAATAACAATAGCCGTCCCTTCCATCACTAGTGATGGTAATTGATAACATAAAGACTTTCCTCCACCAGTTGGCATTAATACAAATGTATCATTACCAGCCAACAAATTTCTTATAATTGCTTCCTGATTCCCTTTGAACGTATCAAATCCGAAGTATTTCTTCAGCTGGTCTGTCAAATCTGTTTTCTTCCCCGCCATGATTTTTAGGTTGTTTATTCAATGATTGTTTTAACATCTTTGTTAAACGTCTTTTCATCTTCTAAGAACTCTAACAAAGTTATAAACAACTTCTTAATATTCAAGTATAATCCATCGATATTTTTTGAGTAAAAAGAGAAAAATCTACCTGACGCCCTATCATCATAGGGTTTTAAGCCATTTGCAATCTTGCAATATTACTTTTTTCAAGTTGATGCTTTGCATAGTCCAGCGTAACCAGAAAGCTATCTTTATGCTCCGATGGAATTTCAAACATTGAATCCATCATAATGGTCTCTACTATGGATCGCAACCCACGAGCACCAAGTTTATATTCTTCTGCCTTATCAACAATATATTCAAAGACACTTCCCTCAAAGGATAATTTGACATTATCCATCTCAAACAACTTAATATATTGCCGGATAATAGAATTCTTAGGCTCTGTTAATATCTCGCGCAAAGCATGATGGTCCAAAGGATTAAGATAAGTCAAAACCGGCAAACGCCCAATAATCTCAGGAATTAATCCAAAAGACTTTAAATCCTGAGGAGCGATATACTGCATTAAATTATTCTTATCAACAGTAGCAGCATTGCGCACAGCGCTATAACCAACAACATGTGTATTTAAACGCTGAGCTATTTTTTTCTCAATACCATCAAATGCACCTCCACAAATAAACAAAATATTCTTAGTATTTACAGGGATCATTTTTTGATCAGGATGCTTACGCCCGCCTTGGGGAGGAACATTTACGACTGAACCTTCCAATAACTTCAACAGCCCTTGCTGAACACCTTCGCCACTTACATCACGTGTAATAGAAGGATTATCTCCTTTCCGCGCTATTTTGTCTATTTCATCAATAAACACAATGCCCTGCTCTGCATTCGGCACATTATAATCAGCAACTTGCAACAAACGGGTCAATATACTTTCAATATCTTCCCCCACATAACCAGCCTCAGTAAGAACAGTTGCATCGACTATTGTAAAAGGGACATGAAGTAATTTGGCAATAGTACGTGCCAATAAAGTCTTACCCGTCCCTGTACTACCGACCATTATAATATTAGATTTTTCAATCTCTACATCATCTCCAGCATTCTTTTGTAATAACCGTTTATAATGATTATAGACTGACACCGAGAGGAAGCGTTTAGCATCATCTTGCCCAATAACATATTGATCAAGAAAGTTTTTTATTTCTATAGGCTTAGGTAATTCTCCCAAATCTAGTTGTGTTGCATTTTCTTTTTGCTTCCCCCCCAAAGCTTCTTGAGTAATTTCGTAAGCCTGAGTTGCACAACTATCGCAGATATAACCATTTAACCCTGTAATAAGAAAACCAACCTCATCTTCTGAACGTCCGCAAAAGCTACACTTATTTATATTTCGCCTTGTATCTGCCATATTTATTTTTTAATCAACACGTCATCCACCATACCATATTCTTTAGCTTCTTGTGCTGTCATCCAATAATCTCTGTCAGAGTCTGCCCAGACTTTATCAAAAGGAGTATGAGAATGCTCTGCTATAATAGTATAAAGCTCCTTCTTGGTTTTCTGAATTTCACGAGCAGTAATCTCAATATCAGAAGCCTGCCCCTGTACTCCCCCCATCGGTTGATGAATCATGATACGGGAATGCGTTAAAGCAGAACGTTTCCCCTCAGCACCGGCAACCAATAACACAGCAGCCATACTTGCGGCCATACCTGTACAAATGGTAGCAACGTCACTTGTAATAAACTGCATCGTATCATAAATTCCTAATCCTGCGTAAACTGATCCACCTGGTGAATTAATATAAATTGAGATATCCTTACCAGCATCAACCGAATCAAGATAAAGCAACTGCGCTTGTAGCGTATTAGCTGTATAATCATCAATCTGTGTACCAAGAAAAATAATACGATCCATCATCAAACGAGAAAACACATCCAATTGAGTAACATTCAATTGGCGCTCCTCCAGAATATAAGGATTCAAATACCCGTCTTGTGATTTAATCACATCATCCAGCATCATACCATCCATTCCTAAATGTTTGGTTGCATATTTTCTAAAATCATCCATCTTACTATTTTATATTTTAATATATTGGATACAAAGAAACAAAAAAGAACAGAGAGACACAAAAAAACACAAAGTTATATAATGTAAAAACTCTGTGTTTCTTGTTAAGATTATGTTTTTATGTAAACTCTATTTTAAGCAAACATTTTATTAAATTCTTCAATAGAGATAGCTTTAGTATTCAGTTTTACCTGGGATTTCAAAGCCGCCGATAACTTGGCTTCAACTACGCGATTTACCAGCCCATCTATGCTTTCCTTTTTCTTCAGCATTTCTTTTGCATAATTATCTAATAGGTCTTCCGGAACGGTTAACATACCATATCTTGCAAATTGAGCGCGTGTAGCCTCCCTTGCCATTTCTGTAACATCTTCCTGTTCTACTTTTATATCATTAGCTGCAACTAGCTGCTCCTTAATCAGATGCCAAGTCAACTCCTCTATGCTTTTATCGTAATTGTCTTCAACAAACTTTTCACCCTTATCCTGATTATTCAAATGCATAATACGCTTCAACAAAGCATCAGGATATTTCAACTGGCCAACTTTTTTAACAAGCATTTTACGGACATCAAGCAGAAACTTATAATCGCTATCTGCGACAAATTGGTTTTCAACAGATTTCTTCACCCTAGCTACAAAGTCCTCTTTAGTTTTCACAGCATCTTTACCAAACACTTGATCGAAAATCTCCTGATTCAATTCACCATCAGTAAAACGAGTTATTTCCTGAACCTGAAAACTAAAATCAGACTTCATCTCCGCAGCAACATCCTTGTCTACTTTAAGCAATGAAGCTAATTCAGCGCCATTACCATCCCACGCTTTATAAGGATTAAAAGCTAATATATCATTAACTTTTGCACCAGCAAAGATTACTTTTTGATCTTCGTTTTTCATGTAAGACGGCATCATAACAGCACCTTCTACCTGAACACCTTGTTCTTTTGAATTTCCGTTTTCATCAAGTTCGACGAGCAAACCTTTAAGCATATCTTTATCCTCATAAACCTCTACCTGATCATATTTACCAGTACGTTGCGTATAAGTCTTTATCTGAGTATTAACCATATCTTCGGTGGCCTCTATAGTATAATAATCGACTTTATCTTTATCGGTAATTTCAACTTTAAAATCAGGAGCTAAAGCAATATCAAACAAGAACTCAAAATCTTCCATTGTATCGAAATCAATCTCCGGCTGCTTTTCTTCGTTAGGCAACGGTTCACCCAAAATATTAATCTTATTTTCTTGGATATACTTGTATACAGCATCTGAAACCAGCTTATTCACTTCCTCTGCAACCACTGATTTACCATACATTTTCTTCACTAAACTCATTGGTACCATTCCTTTACGGAAACCCGGAATTTGAGCCTTTTGACGAAAATTTTTCAACGATTTATCAACTTTTTCCTGATAATCTATCTTTTCAAGCTTTACAGTAAGCAATGCACTCACTTCGTCAACACTTTGTAATGAAACGTTCATTCTGACAATTATTTATTTGATTTATACTTCTCTATATCAAACTCAAATGAGTCTGCAAAATTAGCGTTAATCTTTCAATTTTCAAAAAAACACGAAGCTTTATTTATTACCAGTACAGAATGAAGACTAAAGAGAAAAAATAATTAGAAAAAAGATGGTTTATCCGAAATAAATCCGTTTCTTTGTCTCGGAATGACAAAGCATTAGTTTCTCGATTCCCGTTGCATGGTTTTTACTCTCGTTTTAACGAACGCCTTTGTAAACTCTCTGTCATTGTAATCCTTTTATTATTAGCAATCATTCCAAGAGAGTTTTTATTCATTTATTTATTTATTTTTTTTCATTATGAACATTTACGTTGGAAACCTTAACTACCGCGTTAAGGAAGCTGACCTTCAAAAGGTCATGGAAGATTACGGAGCTGTATCTTCTATCAAATTTATAAAAGACCGTGAAACTGGCCGTTTTAGAGGCATTGCATTCATTGAAATGGAAGATCAGGCAGCAGCCAAAGCCATTGCAGAATTAGACGGAGCCGAATACTTTGGAAGAAACATGGTTGTAAAAGAAGCAAGACCTCCTAGATACTAAATTATATATGTACCGGAGTTAAAAATGGTCTGCCTACTTTTTCAGTAGGCGGACTATTTCGTTTATAACACATCAGCTACTCTATCCATAATTTTACGACGTAAGTTGAAAATCTTTACGACGGAGAACAAAACTATTACTCAAATATTTTTCTCGCACAATTTTGTTCTCTGCTAACTCCTCAGGGGTTCCTTGAAACAAAATTTTCCCTTCAAAAAGCAAATATGCACGATCTGTGATGCTCAGAGTCTCCTGAACATTATGGTCAGTAATCAAAATACCTATATTTCTGTCTTTCAATTTCCACACAATTTGCTGAATGTCTTCTACGGCAATAGGATCTACACCAGCAAATGGCTCATCCAACATAATAAATTTAGGATCAATTGCAAGACAACGGGCTATCTCCGTACGGCGACGCTCCCCTCCGGACAATTGATTTCCTTTATTTTTGCGGACTTTTTGCAAGCGAAATTCAGCAATCAGACTCTCCAACTTTTCCTTTTGATAACTTAAAGGCTTATCTGTCATTTCCAATACAGAAGTAATATTGTCTTCCACACTCATTTGCCGAAAGACAGAAGCTTCCTGAGCCAAATATCCAATACCAGTCTGAGCCCGCTTATACACAGGGTAGTTAGTTATATCCAAATCATTCAAGAAAATACGACCTTCGTTAGGAGTTATCAAACCAACAGTCATATAGAACGAAGTCGTCTTACCAGCACCATTAGGTCCCAGCAAACCAACGATTTCCCCCTGTTGAACATCAATGGAGACATGGCTTACAACCGTACGCTTCCCATATTTTTTTACAAGGTTTTCAGTACGAAGTACCATTTTATTTTCTTCCATATTCTCTTTGATTTTGCAGCAAATGTAGCAATTATCAGTTTAAAATGGCCTATATTTGCAAACAAATTACTTAGCGATCATGATCAAAGCATTCAGAACAGTAGGAAGATATCTTATATTAATGGGCCGTACTTTTACCCGTCCGGAACGCATGCGCATGTTTTTCAGGCAATATGTCAAGGAGATAGAACAACTCGGCGTTAATTCTATAGGCATTGTATTACTGATTTCATTCTTTATCGGAGCTGTTATTACTATACAAATCAAGTTAAATATCGAGAGCCCATTCATGCCCCGTTGGACAGTAGGATATGTAACTCGTGAAATCATGTTATTGGAATTTTCCTCTTCAATCATGTGTTTAATATTGGCAGGTAAAGTTGGTTCAAATATTGCATCTGAATTAGGAACAATGCGGGTTACGCAACAAATTGATGCTCTTGAGATTATGGGAATTAACTCAGCCAATTACCTGATACTTCCCAAGATAGCTGCAATGATTACTACCATACCCTTATTAGTTACATTTAGTATTTTTGCTGGCATTGTTGGAGCCTTTTGTTCATGCTGGTTTATGGGAATAATGTCTGCTGTAGATCTGGAATATGGCTTGCAATATATGTTTGTTGAATGGTTCGTTTGGTCTAGCATTATAAAATCTCTTTTCTTCGCTTTTATTATAGCCAGTGTATCAGCTTTCTTCGGATATACAGTAGAAGGAGGGTCTATTGAAGTAGGAAAAGCATCTACCGACTCTGTGGTAAGCAGTAGTGTACTCATATTATTTGCAGATTTAGTTTTAACTCAACTTTTAATGAAATGATTGAACTAAAGGGACTTTGGAAATCGTTTGAAGATAAGAATGTATTAGAAGATATTAATGCAACCTTTGAAAATGGAAAAACAAATCTTATCATAGGGCAAAGCGGCTCTGGGAAAACAGTACTAATGAAGTGTATAGTAGGATTACTGACGCCAGAACGTGGCAGTCTACTTTACGATAAGCGCGATTTTCTAGCTATGGGAAAGAAGGAGAAAAAGGCATTACGGCGGGAAATGGGAATGATTTTTCAAAGTGCGGCTTTATTTGACTCTATGACGGTATTAGACAATGTAATGTTCCCTCTAAATATGTTCAGTAATGACACATTACGTGATCGCACAAAGAGGGCTATGTTTTGCTTAGATCGGGTAAATTTGGCTGAAGCAAAAGACAAGCATCCTGGTGAAATCAGTGGTGGAATGCAAAAGCGTGTTGCCATTGCCCGTGCAATAGCTTTAAAACCACAATATTTATTCTGCGATGAACCTAATTCGGGGTTGGACCCTAAAACCTCTCTTGTCATTGATGCATTAATTCACGATATTACTTGTGAGTACAATATGACCACTCTTATCAATACTCATGACATGAACTCCGTTATGGGAATTGGCGAAAAGATTATTTATATTTATGAAGGACATAAAGAATGGGAAGGAAGGAAGGATGACATTTTTACATCCAATAACAAACGACTTAACGATTTCATCTTTGCATCCGATTTATTCCGAAAAGTGAAAGAAGTAGAAGTTCAAAATTTAGAGGGATAAAAAATAACTAACCAAATTTCTTTATAAATCTTCCCGCAAAAAACTTTTCATAAGAGAGGAATTCCTGATATAGAAAGAAAGGCGTGAAATTGACTTTTTCTGTTAATTTCACGCCTTTCCTTTATTGAAATATTATCCGGTAGAATTTGAACAGTACAATTTCAGAAGAAGTAAGCATATCTTTCTATTATATGGTCTTGTAGTGCTTATACCATCAACATATTTTTCTTTTAGAATATATCCACTTATTTATCACCCTATTTTTGACGTATAAATATATTAATAGGAGTCCCTTTCAGATTCCACTTTTCCCGCATTTTATTTTCTAAAAAGCGCTTATATGGCTCCTTTATATATTGTGGCAAATTTGCAAAATAAACAAAAGACGGAATCTGAGTATTAGGCAACTGGGTAATATACTTTATTTTTATATATTTACCTTTAATAGCAGGAGGTGGGTAAGCTTCAATCAATGGTAACATTTCTTCATTTAAACGAGCTGTGGGAATACGCCTTACACGATTTTCATATACATATCGTGCTTCTTCCAAAACTTTGAGAATACGCTGCTTAGTTAACGCAGAGCCAAAGATTATAGGAAAATCGACAAATGGAGCAAAACGAGAGCGAATAGCATCCTCAAAAGTTTTCATCACTTTTACTGTCTTATCTTCCACCAAGTCCCACTTATTGACAATCACCACCAAACCTTTGGAATTTCGTTGAATAAGAGAAAAGATATTTAAGTCCTGGCTTTCAACACCACGAGTGGCATCTAACATTAAAATACAAACATCTGCCCCTTCAATAGAACGAATAGAACGAATTACAGAATAATATTCTAAATCCTCATTAACCTTGTTCTTTTTACGAATTCCGGCCGTATCTACCAGATAAAAATCAAATCCAAATTTATTATAACGTGTGTATATCGAATCGCGTGTCGTACCAGCAATTTCAGTCACAATATTCCGATCCTCTCCAATAAATGCATTTACAATAGAAGACTTACCAGCATTAGGACGTCCCACAACTGCAAAACGGGGAATATCATCATCTAAAATTTCTTCAGACTCTTTTTTAAATTTGCTAACTATAAGATCCATCATATCACCTGTGCCACTTCCTGTCATAGCCGACACACAACAAGGATCACCTATGCCGAGACTATAAAATTCTGATGCACTATATAGCAGTTCATTATTGTCCGTTTTATTTGCGATTAATAATACAGGCTTTTTAGTACGTCGTAAAATAGCTGCAACCTCCATATCCAGATCCGTCACCCCATTTGCTACATCTACAACAAATAATATCACATCTGCTTCATCAACTGCCATTAATACCTGCTTACGAATTTCCTCCTCAAAGATATCATCCGAATTTACTATCCACCCTCCTGTATCAACAACAGAAAATTCTTTCCCCAACCATTCGGATTTACCATATTGGCGATCACGCGTTGTTCCGGCTTCTTCATTTACAATAGCCTGGCGCGTCTTAGTCAACCTATTAAATAAAGTAGATTTACCCACATTAGGCCGTCCTACAATTGCAACTAAATTTCCCATATATTTATTCTCTTTATTTATTCGGCTCTCCCAGCCGCAAAATACATTAATCCAATTGATAACCAAAATTACGCAATTCTTTATCTGAATTGCGCCAATCTTTATCCACTTTTACAAAAGTCTCTAAAAAAATTGATTTTCTAAAAAACTTCTCCAAATCCCGTCGAGCTTCTGATGCAACCTTCTTTAAAGCCCGCCCTTGCTTACCTATTATAATACCTTTTTGCGAATCACGCTCAACATAGATAACAGCATTAATATGTATTTTATCCGTAGTCTCTTTAAATTGTTCTATAGCCACTTCTACGGAATAAGGTATCTCTTTATCATAATACAATAAAATTTTCCCTCGAATAATTTCAGCAACAAAGAAACGTGCAGGCTTATCAGTCCACTGATCTTTATCAAAATACGGAGGTGAATCCGGCAGTAAATCTTTAATCCGCTTCATCACATAGTCCAAATTAAACTTTGTGGAAGCTGAAATAGGAATAATCTCTGCCTGTGGTAACACTTCTCTCCATTTTTCTACCAATTCCACTAGCCCCACTTGCTCCGTAAGATCTATTTTATTAATAAGCAACAATATTGGAATATCCAGTTGGGAAACCTTTGCTATAAAATCAGCATTTTTATCAGGCATCTCAATCACATCCGTCACATATAATAAAATATCAGCATCAGTCAAGGCAAGAGTAGAGAAGTTCAACATAGACTCCTGCAATTTATATACAGGCTTCAGCACGCCCGGAGTATCAGAAAACACAATTTGCATCTCATCCGTATTATAAATGCCCATAATACGGTGTCTTGTTGTTTGTGCCTTAAAAGTAGCTATAGACACATGCTCTCCTACTAATGCATTCATCAATGTAGACTTACCTACATTAGGGTTCCCGACAATATTTACAAAGCCTGCTTTATGCATATCGTATTATTTAAATGAGACAAAAAAACGCATCGAATCGAAATAAGATGCGTTTTAATTCTATCTATTGTGACAAATATCATTTCTTTCCATCGTATCCCCACTTAACATAAGTGGCTCCCCAAGTAAAACCTGCACCAAATGCCGTAAAAATAAGATTATCCCCTTTCTTTAGTTTATCTTCAAAATCCCAAATACAAAGAGGAAGTGTTCCGGCACTTGTATTGCCATAATGTCCTATATTTATCATTATCTTTTCATGGGGTAGTTCCAACCGATGAGCTATTGCATCAATAATACGTAAATTAGCCTGATGAGGAACAACCCAATCAATATTGTCCTTATTTAATTTATTCCTCTCTGCAATAGCCGCACAAGTATCCGACATATTAGAGACAGCATATTTAAAAACAGTACGCCCTTCCTGATAAATATAGTGCATATGGTTGTCTACCGTAAAATAAGAAGGTGGACATACCGAGCCCCCTGCTTTCATATGCAAAAACGGCAAACCTTTACCATCTGTTCTTAAAATAGAATCCATAATACCTAGATCTTCCGTAGTAGGCTCTACCATAAAGGCTGCCGCACCATCTCCAAATATAGGACAAGTTGAGCGATCCGTATAATCGACCATTGACGACATTTTATCCGCACCAACAATAATAATTTTCTTATACCGTCCCGAACGAATAAAATTAGCAGCCGTTTCCATAAGATAAAGGAATCCACTGCATGCAGCTTGCAGATCAAAAGCAAAAGCATTCTTCAGCCCAAGCTTATCACACAAAATAGAAGCCGTCGAAGGAAAATGATAATCAGGAGTAGTAGTAGCAACAACTACTAAATCTATATCATCGGGGTCGGAACCGGTACGTTGCATCAATTGTTTTGCTGCTTTACGGGCCATATAGGACGTTCCCAGTCCCTCCTCATTTAAGATACGCCTTTCTTTTACCCCAATACGGGTCATAATCCACTCATCGTTAGTATCTACCATCTTAGACAACTCATCGTTTGTCAAAACATAATCAGGCACATATCCACCGACTCCTGTAATTACAGCATTTATTTTTTCCATTAATTTTGTTTGATTGGTAATACTTTAGAATATGATATTCTTAAAAAGCATATCCACATCTCTTCAATATATACACATTCCAAAATATAGAAATTTAAGGCTCAACTGTTATACTGCAGCCTCTTTCTCGATTGCAAGCTTACCTCTATAATATCCGCAAGCACTACATACTGTATGATATACATGCCATTCACCACAGTTTGGACAAATAGCTAATGTAGGAGCCACTGCTTTATCATGAGTTCTTCTTTTTGCAGTCCTTGTCTTAGACTGTCTTCTTTTAGGATGTGCCATTTTCTTTAATCTTTAATTGTTATCTAATATTTTTTTTAAATCGTCCCATCGTGGATCTGTTGAATCATCATTTTTCATTTCACCACTTGCCGAATCATCATTGTCCTCGGTGAAGATTTCTTCTTCCTCATCCGATGCAGAACGAATATGCTTGTTCAATTTACCTGTCATCGCCTTATTGCACTTTCCAAAGGGATGCACATGCTTCATTGGAATAGCTAACGCTATAAACTCATATATAAACCATGCGACATTAATTTCCCCTTCTTCTTCAGGAATAATAATGAGATTATCACCTTCTTCTGCATATTCATGACCAAATTTTACTAGTAACTTGTCAGATGAAGATACAGGTTGTTCCATGTCATCCAAACAACGGTCACAAGGAACCCATACAAAACCCTCTGTGTGAAAACTCAGCTCAAAGGTATGAGACATCTGTTTCACAATCAATGTAACATTGACTTTACCTTTTTGTACTTCAGGTCCATCAATCTTTGCGAAAAAAAGGTTATCCAATACAAATTCATATTTACATGAATCTGTATGCATGCCTTTCAAATCTATTTTATATCCATCAAACTTTCCCAAAGCCAATTAAATTTATTCGGGCGACAAAGATACGAATAATTATCCTCATTGTATAAAAACTCCCAATGAAATATTCATTTTTTAAGTTCTATTCCGACAAAAGCCCAGTATACTCCTCTTTCCCTAGTTCTACATTACGAGATAATAGAGCTCTATCATATCTTATTCTAAAAAAATGTCTCAATCCGAATAAGCAACAGATACAACCGGAAGTAGATTGCAAACATTTTCAGCCCCAAAGGGAAAATAAATAACGAGATAAAAATAGTCTTCTCCAAAACGCACACACGCAAAAGATAAAAAGCGTACCTTTGCCTCAGAATTCAAGGATGGTTCGATGGCTTAGTTGGATAGAGCAACAGCCTTCTAAGCTATGGGTCAAGAGTTCGAATGGCTCACCCGATATTTCTCACGTCCATGTCTGTCCCTATTAGTTACGATAGTATACAAGTCTCCATTGGATAAAGCCGGTTTCATCAATAGCCAGATTCGGACCAATATTATTAGGGAAAACAAGCCAATCCCGTGCATCTTTTCATCGAGATAAATATGAATCTCCATATTAGTGCTTTCCACTTTTATTATATCAAAGCACTCAAGAACTTCCAATGGGAGTACTACACGAGCTAAAGAAAACAAAGCTGAATCTGTCATCTGGCAAAAGTAAGAACTTTCTGAATACTAATGAATTCTTACCCACTATAAATATCAGGTGAGCCCATAAACTCCATCCAATCGAATAAGAAGGGATAAAACGAAAAGATCCCCCGACATCCTTCGATATCAGGGGATCTTCAACTAAAACGGCGACTACCTACTCTCCCACTTGTGCGCAGTACCATCGGC
>JBFWMP010000082.1:2619-12366 GCA_050251575.1 Clostridia bacterium | reverse complement strand
CCGATTGGGCGCGTATTCCTTACGATATATTAGAAAAAGTTTCAAATAGAATCATTAATGAAGTAAAGCATATCAATAGATTGGTGTATGATATTACAAGTAAGCCGCCTGCAACTATCGAGTGGGAGTAGTAAACAGAAGATACTAATTTTAATTTTTTGGAAAATACCCGAATATTAAATGCGATATTATAAAAAAAGTTCAGATTTTTTTGGGTTTTACATTGACAAATGGCGTTACCTTTGATACTATATTTTTGTGAATTAAATAGTATACCAGCTCATATAATTTCGAGGATATGGCTCGAGAGTCTCTACCAAACAACCGTAAATTGTTTGACTATGGGTGAAATTGGCAGCGTAGTCGTAACATGGATAATTCGTAAAGAAAGTTCGGGTTATCATAGCACGATTCAATAAACTGACAAATAGATTTCACTCAGACAATCTATTTGTCATTTTTATTTTTCTTATGGATTAATGCTTCCATGGAGGCAATTGCTGTCAGGTACTCAGTGGTTATGAAGTGTGTTTAAAGGACAAACTACATAACAAATCAAAAGAAGAGACTAAAAAAAGAAGGGAGTCGTTTTTACTATGGAGAAATTTTTTGGTTTGAAAGAAAACAAAACAAGTGTAAAAACAGAAGTTATTGCTGGTGTTACTACATTTATCACAATGGCCTATATCATCTTTGTTAATCCTAACATCCTAAGCACACCTTTGTATATTTTGGGTATAGAAGGTGCTGATGAAATCAAGGCAAGCATATTTGTTGCAACTTGTATTGCTGCTGCCATTGGTACTTTGGTTATGGGATTATATGCAAATCTTCCTTTTGCGCAGGCACCAGGCATGGGTTTAAATGCATTCTTTGCCTTTACAATTGTATTAGGTATGGGGTATACATTTAATCAGGCATTGGCTGCAGTATTTCTTTCCGGTATCTTATTTATCGTTATCACTCTGATAGGATTAAGAGAAGCAATTGTTAAAGCAATTCCTCTCAATCTAAAATATGCGATTAGTGCAGGTATCGGTTTGTTTATCGCATTAATCGGAATGGTCAATGCAAATATTGTTATGAAAAACTCTGCTACAGTAGTACAGTTAGCTGATTTTTCAAAATATTTCAGCACAGAGTTTTATGATGAAGCGACTAAGCTCACTTATGGAATGGCGACAAGAAATGCGATTGTTGCATTAATCGGACTTTTAATTATTGGTATATTACTTATTTTGAAGGTAAGAGGAGCTATTTTAATCGGTATTCTCGCAACTACAGTTGTAGGGATTCCTTTTGGGGTAACTAACTTAGCTAATTTCGGTATTTTTTCAATGCCGCCAAGTTTGGAGCCTACTTTCTTCAAAATGGATTTCGTTGGACTTTTAGGTCTGGATGGGAAAGGTGTAGCCGCTGCCATATTCTCTACCTTAACGGTTATCATTTCCTTCAGCCTTGTAGACATGTTTGACACTATCGGTACACTTATCGGAACAGGGCAAAAAGCAGGTCTTTTGGATGAACAGGGAAGGCTTCCGAGAATGGAAAAAGCGTTGATGGCTGATGCTATTGCTACATCTGCCGGTGCATGTCTAGGAACATCTACAGTTACTACTTTCGTTGAAAGCGGTTCTGGTATTGCAGCAGGCGGAAAGACAGGATTGACTTCTGTCGTAACAGGCGGTTTATTCTTAGTCGCGCTATTCTTTGCACCATTGGTAGGATTAGTTCCTAGTGCTGCTACAGCACCAGCTCTAATCATCGTTGGTGTAATGATGATAGGTGCTGTTAAGAATATTGAATTTGATGATATGAGCGAAGCAATACCTGCATTTTTAACGATCGTTATGATGCCTTTCACTTACAGTATAGCAACAGGTATTGCATTAGGATTAATTTCTTATCCTATTACTAAGATTGCAGCAGGTAAAGCAAAAGAAGTACATCCGATTGTATATGTGCTGGCACTACTGTTTATCTTAAGATTCTCAATCCTGCCGCATTAAAGATAAGTTAAATGATATGAAGTCCGATAAGTTAACTTATCGGACTTCATTAATTAAACCTAAAAAACAAATTGAAAACTTATGACAAAAATTGAGAATTGAGAATTGAAAATTGAGAATTGAGAATTATAAAACATGAGATATTAAGTAATTATCAACTGTCAACTGTTAATTGTCAATTAATCATGCGGAACTTATGCCCCAAGCTCCGAGCTCCAAGCTCCGAGCTATTATAATCTAGGAGGATATTTTAATGAGTGTTAATAAGAAACCAAAAGTAGCAATTGTAATGGGAAGTGATTCTGACTTTCCAATTTTAAAAAGTTGTATTAAAGTATTAAAAGACTTTGGTGTTGAAGTGGATGTGAATGTAATTTCTGCCCATCGCACACCTTATAAAGCGGAAGAGTTTGCAAAAAATGCAGAAGCAAACGGGATTGACGTGATTATTGGTGCAGCTGGTAAGGCAGCGCATCTTCCGGGAGTGTTGGCAGCGTTTACAACACTTCCTGTTATAGGTTTGCCAATCAAGTCTTCCACAATGGACGGGTTGGATTCGCTTTTATCCATTGTACAAATGCCTAAAGGTATTCCAGTTGCAACTGTGGCAATAGACGGAGCAGATAATGCTGCTATTCTTGCAGTACAAATCCTTTCTATTGCATATAAAGATCTAAAAACAAAGCTTAAGGCTTTTAAAATAGAAATGGCAAAGCAAGTAGAAGAAAAAAATGCGCAAATTAAAGAGGAGGTTTCAAAACTATGAAAAAGCTAGAAATGCTTTATGAAGGAAAAGCTAAGAAGGTTTACAAGACAGATAATGAAGATATGTATATAGTTGATTATAAGGATGATGCTACTGCTTTTAACGGTTTAAAGAAAGGAACGATACAAGATAAAGGAGTAATGAACAATAGAATCTCCAACCATTTATTCAAGCTATTGGAGAAAGAAGGAGTTGTTACTCACTTTGTAGAAGAGATTAGTGAAAGAGAGACGATTGTTAAAAAAGTTGAAATTGTACCTATAGAAGTCATCGTGAGAAATATTGCAGCCGGAAGCTTATCGAAAAGATTGGGATTGCCGGAAGGTACTAAGATGAAGTCTACTGTTCTTGAATACTGTTATAAGGATGATGCGCTAGGTGATCCTATGATTAATGATTATCATATTTATGCGATGGAGCTTGCCACACAAGAAGAATTAAACAAGATATCCGGTATGGCTTTTAAAGTGAATCAAGTATTATCAAATTATCTGAAAGATTTAGGAATAGAATTAATAGATTTCAAGTTGGAGTTTGGCAGATACAAAGGGGATATTATCTTAGCAGATGAGATTTCACCGGATACTTGCCGTTTTTGGGATTCAAATACCAAAGAAAAACTGGATAAGGATAGATTCAGAAGAGACCTTGGTAATGTAGAGGATGCATACAAAGAAGTGTTGAAGAGATTAATGGGTGAGTAATTAGCACTCTATGGAAATTACTCCGAGCTCCGAGCTGCAAGCTCCGAGCTATTAATCATTCTTGGAGAGGGAAAAACACATGAATAAATATATTGATTTTAATTGGCGGTTAGATAAACTGAATGAAGAATGCGGTGTTTTTGGTGTTTATGATAAAAGTAATAATCTAGATTGCGCCCGTCTTACCTACTATGGTCTGTATTCATTACAGCACCGCGGACAGGAAAGCTGCGGTATTGCAGTAAATGATGATGGAACCATTATTTATCATAAGGATATGGGATTAGTGCCGGAAGTTTTTAACGATGTAGTGCTCAATCATTTAAAGGGGCAAATTGCGGTAGGGCACGTGAGATACTCTACCACAGGGGCTAACTTGCGTGAGAATGCACAGCCGTTGGTAACAAAGTATGTTAAAGGAACACTGACGGTAGCTCATAATGGAAATCTGGTAAATGCAGCAGAGATAAGAGGAGATTTGGAAAATAATGGGGCGATATTTCAAACTACTATAGATTCAGAAGTTATTGCATATTTGATTGCTCGCGAAAGAGTAAAATGCGGTTCTATTGAAGAAGCAATTTCACGCATGATGATGAGAGTAAAAGGATCATATTCACTTGTTATTATGAGCCCACGCAAATTAATCGGTGCAAGAGATCCTAATGGTTTTCGTCCGCTGAGTATTGGAAGAATTGGAGACTCGTATGTACTTGCTTCGGAGACATGTGCCTTTGACTCGATCAATGCGGAATTTATACGGGATGTTGAGCCTGGAGAAGTGGTAGTAATTGATGAAAATGGTCTGCGTTCAATCAAGACTAACTGTATAGGGAAATCTAACTTATGCATATTTGAGTTTATCTATTTTGCGCGTCCGGATAGCGTCATAGAAGGAGCAAGTGTCTATGAAGCGCGGAAACAGGCAGGCAGGATATTAGCAAAAGAACATCCTGTTGAAGCGGATTTAGTCATTGGCGTGCCTGATTCTGGGGTTTCGGCAGCTATAGGCTATGCAGAAGAATCAGGGATACCTTATGGTGAAGGATTAATTAAGAATCGTTATATAGGAAGAACATTTATACAACCGGACCAGAGTCAAAGAGAAACAGGTGTCAGGATAAAATTAAATGTTTTGAAAAGAAATATAGAAGGAAAGCGGATTATTATGGTGGATGATTCTATAGTGAGGGGTACGACAAGCGGAAGGATTGTCCAAATGCTAAAGGATGCAGGAGCAAAAGAAGTTCATATGAGAGTAAGTTCCCCACCTTTCAAATGGCCGTGCTATTTTGGTACAGATATTCCATCAAGAAAGCAGTTGGTTGCTTGTAAGCATTCTTTGGAAGAAATTCGACAATTAGTGGGTGCTGACAGTCTTGGTTATTTAGGAATAGAAGGATTGCATCAAATTGCTGTTGGAGCAAAGTGCGGATTCTGTAATGGTTGCTTTTCCGGAGAATATCCAATGGAGGTGCCTGAAGAGGCTGATAAGATGGAATTTGAAAGGAGGAGTATACATGAGTAACAGTTATAAAGCGGCTGGTGTAGATGTTGAAGCCGGCTATGAAGCAGTAAAGTTAATGAAACAGCACGTCTCCAAGACACTTATTCCCGGAGTGCTATCGGATATCGGAGGTTTTGGGGGTCTCTTTGAGATAGGGAAGCTGAACTATAGTAATCCCGTATTGGTTTCAGGAACCGATGGAGTAGGTACTAAGCTGAAGATTGCCTTTATTATGGACAAGCATGATACTGTAGGTCAGGACTGCGTTGCGATGTGTGTAAATGACATTGTATGCTCAGGAGCTCGTCCGATGTTCTTCCTTGATTATCTTGCAGTAGGTAAGAATAAGCCTGAAAAGGTAGCAGAAATCGTAAAGGGTGTAGCTGACGGATGTGTGCAGGCGGGCTGTGCTCTAATTGGCGGTGAAACAGCGGAAATGCCGGGATTTTATCCGGAAGGAGAATATGATCTGGCAGGTTTCTCAGTAGGTATTGTAGATAAAGAAAAAATAATCAATGGGTCACGTACTAAAAAAGGAGATTTATTAATAGGACTTGCTTCTTCCGGGATACACAGCAATGGGTATTCACTAGTAAGAAAGTTATTTAATTTGAACGGCAATGATGACGATAAAAAGTTGGGCAGATACGTAGGAACTTTGGGTTGTACTGCAGGAGAAGAGCTTCTAAAGCCTACACGTATTTATGTAAAAACGCTGCTTGACTTAATTGAGAAATTCCCTATTAATGCTGTATCGCACATTACAGGAGGCGGCTTTATTGAAAATATTCCAAGAATGCTGCCTAAAGGGTTGAAAGCGAAAATCAATAAAGGAAGCTGGAATGTACTGCCTATCTTTGATATGCTTCAAAGTTTAGGGAATGTTCCTGAGAGGGACATGTATAATACTTTTAACATGGGAATCGGAATGATTATGGCTGTAAAGGCTTCTGACGCAGATGGAATAATGAAGCATTTAAAAGATAACCATGAGAAGGCGTTTATTATTGGTGAAGTGATTGAAGGAGATAATGAGGTGGATATATGCTGAATATAGGTGTCCTCGTCTCAGGCGGAGGAACCAACCTACAAGCTGTTATCGATGCGGTTGGGAAGGGCATCATTAGAAATGGTCGTATTGTAACGGTAGTATCCAGTAAAGAAGAAGTCTATGCACTTGAACGTGCAAAGAAGCATAATATTCCTTTTGCGGTCATCCCTAAAAAAGGATTTGATAATAGAGAAGCATATGCCCAGGCTATTTTGAGCTATATGCAGAATCATAAGGTGGATCTCATCGTTATGGCGGGATTTCTCTCTATTATTGGTGAAAAGCTTATTAACGTATATCAGAATAGAATTATTAATGTACACCCATCATTGATACCGTCTTTTTGCGGAGACAGTTATTATGGACTTAAGGTGCATGAAAAAGTATTGGAATATGGGGTGAAAGTAACAGGAGCTACAGTTCATTTTGTTAATGAGATTACCGACGGAGGAGCGATCATTCTTCAAAAAGCCGTAGAAGTAAAACAAGATGATACACCGGAAACACTTCAAAAAAGAGTAATGGAAGAAGCGGAATGGCAGATACTGCCGGAAGCGATTCGGCTTATTTGTGACGGAAGAGTTAAGATTGAAGGCAGGAAAGTAATGATTAGTTCAGAGCTCTGAGCTCGGAGCAAAACTTTTATTGTTATTAATATTAACACGAAGGGGAGGATTATAAATGGCAAAGAGAGCGTTAATTAGTGTATCTGATAAAATTGGAGTGATTGAATTTGCAAAAGAACTTAATCAATTAGAATATGAAATTATTTCTACCGGAGGAACTGCAAAAGCAATTAGTGATGCCGGGATTAAAGTAATCAATGTATCAGATATCACAGACTTTCCGGAATGTTTGGATGGCAGAGTTAAGACGCTTCATCCTAAAATTCATGCAGGTATTCTTGCTATGAGAAGTAATCCCGAGCATATGAAGCAAATCAAAGAGTTGGATGTTGAAACGATAGATATCGTTGCGATTAATCTCTATCCATTCAAGCAGACAGTTTTAAAAGAGGATGTAGAGTTGGAAGAGGCAATAGAAAATATCGATATTGGTGGTCCGACTATGATCAGAGCGGCAGCTAAAAATTATCAGGATGTTGCTGTTATTGTTGATCCAGCTGATTATACTACAGTGATAAATGAGTTGAAAGAGAAGAACAAGGTATCTCTTAAGACAAAGTTTAAATTAGCATATAAGGTTTTTGAACATACCAGTCACTACGATACCTTGATTGCAAAATACTTAAGAGAACAGATTGGAGAAGAAGTATTTCCGCAAGCATTATCATTAACTTTTGAAAAAGTACAGGATATGCGGTATGGTGAGAATCCTCACCAACAGGCGGTATTTTATAAGGAAGTAGGACATAATATCGGATGCCTGACATCTGCCAAGCAGCTGCATGGTAAGGAGTTGTCTTACAATAATATTAATGATACCAACGGGGCACTAGACTTATTAAAGGAGTTTGAAGAGCCTACGGTTGTTGCTGTAAAACACGCAAATCCGTGCGGAGTAGGAAGTGCAGATGATATCTATGATGCTTATATCAGAGCTTATGAAGCAGATCCGGTATCTATTTTCGGAGGTATCGTTGCAGCAAATAGAGAAATTGATGCAAAAACGGCTGAGGAAATCAATAAAATCTTTGTTGAGATTGTGATTGCCCCTTCCTATACGGAAGAGGCGGTAAGCATATTAACGCAAAAGAAAAACATAAGAGTATTGGAACTTAAAGATATTTCAACAAAACATCCAACAGGAACCTTTGATATGAAAAAGGTTGCCGGAGGTTTGCTTGTACAGGAAATTGACAATCAATTATTGAATATGAATGAACTTAAGTATGTAACTGAAAGAAAACCGACTGAGAAGGAAATGAACGATTTGATTTTTGCCTGGAAAGTAGTAAAACATACAAAATCCAATGGCATTGCACTTGCAAAGGATACTATGTCTGTCGGTATAGGGCCTGGTCAAACGAATAGAATCACAGCAGCGAATTTAGCTATTAACTATGCAGGTGATAAATCAAAGGGTTCGGTTATGGGGTCTGATGCATATTTTCCTTTTCCAGATTGTGTAGAAGCAGCTGCTGCGGCAGGAATTACTGCAATCATTCAGCCCGGTGGATCTATCAATGATCAAAAGTCTATTGATGCATGTAATAAGTATGGAATTGCAATGGTGTTTACGGGGATGAGGCATTTTAAACATTAGGATAGTGGATGGTGGGGAGTGGACAGTGAAGAGAAATAGAAGTTCATGGTTCGCAGTTCACGATTTACGGGAAATTAGCTTATAGGATAATTATAAAATATCAGACGATGCATCGGTCTGTATTTTATATTGTAGTTACTAAAATAGTGGAAAGTGAGAAGTAGGATTGAGGATTTTTCTCCCTACTCCCCACTCCCCACTATTTAAACGGAGGTATATTATGAAAGTTCTTGTAGTCGGTGGTGGTGGCAGAGAGCATACCTTGGTATGGAAAATCAGCCAAAGCCCGCAAGTTGATAAGATTTACTGTGCTCCCGGTAATGGTGGAATTGCAGGGATAGCAGAATGTATTGATATAAATGTGATGGATTTTAAAAAGCTAATAGCCTTTGCTAAAGAGAATAAAGTTGAGCTTACCATAGTTGGACCTGATGATCCTTTAGTAGGAGGAATTGTAGATGCATTTGAGGCGGAGGGGTTGAAGATTTTTGGTCCTAACAAGGCAGCTGCAATGATCGAGGGAAGCAAGGTGTTTTCAAAGGATCTCATGAAAAAATATGCTATACCCACAGCTGCTTATGAAGTATTTGAAAACAGCAAAGAAGCCATAGGATATTTGAAGAATACATCTTATCCTATAGTTGTTAAAGCTGAAGGTTTGGCACTGGGGAAAGGTGTTATTATTGCACAAAGTTATGATGAAGCAGTGAGTGCTGTGCAAGAGATTATGGAAGATAAAGCATTCGGGGAAGCCGGAAATAGAATCGTAATTGAAGAATTTCTTGTTGGGCAGGAGATATCTGTGCTATCTTTTGTAGACGGAACAACAGTAGTACCTATGGTAAGTGCACAGGATCATAAGAGGGCATTAGATTATGATCAAGGTTTAAATACAGGTGGGATGGGGACATTCTCCCCGAGTAGAATCTATACTCCTGAGCTTGCTGCATATTGCATGGAACATATCTTCAAGCCCACAATGCAGGCAATGAATCAAGAAGGACGTAAATTCAAAGGGATACTGTACTTTGGTATTATTCTTACAGAAGACGGTCCAAAAGTATTGGAATATAATGCGAGGTTTGGTGACCCTGAAACGCAGGTAGTGCTTCCAAGATTAAAGACAGATTTGATAGATATATTTAATGCCGTAATAGATGAAAAGCTGGCAGATTCAGATGTAGAATGGGAAGATAACGCGGCTGTATGTGTAGTTATGGCATCCGGTGGTTATCCTCAGAAATATCAGACAGGATATCTGATTGAAGGAATACGAGATGCAGAATATATGCCGGAAGTGACGGTATTCCATGCAGGAACAAAAATAGCAGATGGAAAGATTATAACAGCAGGCGGACGGGTACTTGGAATAACTGCTGTTGGCAGTAGCTTGAATGAAGCGATAAAAACTGCCTATGAAGGAGTACAAAAAATATCTTTTAGAGGTGCACACTATAGAAAAGATATTGGAATTAAATAAAAGC
>JBFWMP010000082.1:0-2519 GCA_050251575.1 Clostridia bacterium | reverse complement strand
CGAGCAGAAAAATGAATATAAATAATTATAACGGAATTATATGATTTAAAATCAAAAATAATCGATATATTTTGACTTTGACTTTCTTTGACCTTTGTTTTATAATAATATCAGAAGTTAAAAATTAATTTATAAGGAGGCTTTAGAATATGTTTGATTTGGTACCTTTTAAAAAAAGACATGGAGATTTAATGAATAGTTTCTTTGGCAAAGATGTAATGGATAGCTTTTTTAGCAATGATTTCTTTGTTTCATCAGCTTCCGGTATCAGAGCTGATATTAAAGAAAATGAAAAAGAGTACATTGTTGAAGCAGAGCTTCCGGGAGTAAGCAAGGAGTTCATTGAGATTGAATTGAGGGATGATTATCTTACAATTTCTGCAAACCACAATCAAGAGATCAATGAAGAAAAAGAAAATTACATCAGAAAAGAAAGAAGAACGGGAAGAATCAGCAGAAGTTTTTATGTTGAAAGTGTAAGAAATGAAGACGTAAAAGCAACATTTAATAATGGTATTCTCAAATTAGTATTGCCAAAGAGTGCTGAAATCAAGAAAAATAGTTATAAGATTAATATCAACTAAGAATATTTCAAATGCTGTACGATAGCTTCGTACAGCATTTTTTCGTCCGATTGTAAATATTAATAATAAGGATTAAGGTATGTCATATTGAGTTATTGCTTGATTTATGTATATAATAATTGTTATATATTATTATATTATTACAGATATATGGAGGCGTACATGGATGAATAAACAAAACATTGCAAAGCTTAAAATGTTTTTAACTGGATTAGAACAGCGTATTACCGATAATCGCGAATACTTTAAGAAGATTTCTATAAAATTCAAATCAGGAACAAAAGAATTTCCTGCAAGCATTAGTCTGGAGGATACTGATAGCCTTATCATGAGTTATAATGGGAAAAATCAGAAGATAATAACGATACAGCTTTCCCAGATAATATCGAATGAAGCGGAAAAGTACGATGAAGCACATATCTATTATCAAGAGCGTGGGACTAATATCATAATAGATGCTACGCAAAAGGGTGTTAAGATAAAATATGAAGATGATATAAAAGAAGAAGTGGATAAACAAATAGTATCCCATATCGGAAACAGAGAATATATCATTAAGATAGGACAAGCTAATGATTTGCTTAAAGAAATAGGAATCCTTTCGAAAGACGGAAAAGTGAAGAATGATATGATAAGAAAATATAATCAGATTGACCACTTTGTCGAATTGATGCAGGGTGTGATCGAAGAACTTTCTGGTTATGAGAGTATTACAGTGCTGGACTGTGGATGCGGAAAATCTTATCTTACATTTGTGCTGAACTTTTATATAAAAAATGTCCTTAAGAAGTCTTGCCATTTTATTGGGCTTGATTATTCTGAGACAGTAATTGAGGCTTCTAAGCGGATGGCAAAAAACTTGGGATATTCAAACATGGAATTTCATCAGACTAATATAGAAAACTACATATCCGATAAAAGAATTGATATTGTAATCAGTCTGCATGCGTGTGATACTGCAACAGATATGGCCGTAGCAATGGGAATCAGGGCGCAGGCAAGAGCAATTATTGCAGTACCATGCTGCCATAGGGAGCTGCTCAGCCAATATGATTATCAACCCTTTAATCCCATTATAAAACATGGTGTATTAAAAGCTAGAATGGCAGATTTGCTGACCGACGGGCTTCGTGCGCTAAAGCTGGAATCGTTGGGATATAAGGTCTCGATTGTTGAATATATTTCACCGCTTGAGACTCCAAAGAACCTAATGATCCGTGCAATTAAGACTAAGCAAGAAAATAAAAAAGCGAAAGAAGAGTATAAGGAACTGCTAAAAATGTTGAATGTTAATCCTGCGCTGGATAGACTTTAAAGTAAAGTGAGTATATGCTATAATGCTGATATTATTTTAAAATATAAAGGAGTGAGATAGATGCAATATCTTTTAAGTGTATTTGAAAAGTTTGCAGAATTCAAACTAATTACTATTGCTATTTTGGGTGTTTTAATTATCGGCTCTGTTGCTATTATTCTGTTAAGAGGAAGTAAAAAGATACAGAGAGATAATACCCGGATGATTGTTTATGGCGGATTATGTGTGGCATTATCGTTTGTATTATCATATATTAGGTTATATCATTGGCCGCAGGGTGGCTCTGTTACTCCTGCAAGCATGCTGCCTATGTTTTTCTTTGCCGTAGTTTTCGGTCCTGTTGCAGGGATTATTGCCGGTACTGCCTATGGTTTTCTCCAACTCATTCAGGATCCCTATGTTGTCCATTGGGCGCAGTTGTTCTTGGATTATCCTCTAGCTTTTGGTGTAATGGGACTGGCAGGGTTATATAAGAGAAGTCTGGCGGTAGGCTCTATTATTGGCGGGTTTGGAAGATTCTTTATGCATTTTTTATCAGGAGTAGTTTTCTTTGGTTCCTATGCACCGGAAGGAATGAATGTAATGCTGTATTCACTAACAGTAAATGGATTGGTTATCGG
>JBFWMP010000081.1:0-12512 GCA_050251575.1 Clostridia bacterium | reverse complement strand
ATAAAAAATTTCTACCGCTCTTGCATGAGGATACAGCAATAGTTCCCAAACATCATCCTGCGCTGTTTTAAACCAATAGGTCAGCAATATACCAACCAAAGCGACAAAGCAATAAAAAAGGTGATTTGATACCTTAACGTTCATTCTCATTACCCTCTACATATTCTAAAATATCCCCCGGCTGACAGCTTAAAGCCTTGCAAATTTCCTCTAATGTAGAAAAGCGTATCGCTTTTGCTTTATTATTTTTCAGTATAGATAGATTTGCAGGAGTAATATTTACACGCTCTGCAAGTTCAGACAGCCCTATTTTTCTTTTTGCCATCATTACATCAAGATTTACTATTATAGGCACTATTTTTTCACTCCTTAAACGGTTAAATCGTTTTCTTCTTTGTACAGCACTGCCTGCTTGAATACATCTGCCAAAACAAGACAAAACAAACCTGCTATCGCAAATATTATGATGATAACTGCTGTTCCCAACGTGAACCAAAATATGCATTTAGCAATATATGTAGTGGAAATAACAAAAGATGCAACTGCAATCTTCCGTAGGATCTTAACATTTTCTAACGTAAATGGATTGGTATTTAAAAGCGTTCTAAAAATACGCCTGATTTCACTTAGAATATATACTGATGTAATGCCCGATACCAGTAATACTGCTATGAGACGTAAGGGCATGGCTCCAATCACCGGACTATACGGTGCAAGCATATAAACGGAAATCGGAACAAGTGCACAGACTAAGATACCACTGTAAAACATAAAATCAATCAGTGCTTTTGTAACATAATGCAAAGTCCTTTTAT
Organism: Clostridia bacterium; assembly: GCA_050251575.1. Taxonomy (GTDB): domain Bacteria; phylum Bacillota; class Clostridia; order SK-Y3; family SK-Y3; genus X23. Next base: position 11,697 of record JBFWMP010000081.1, on the reverse strand, counting down.
TTGTCATCATTAACCTCCTAAAAACCTTTTTCAAATGTATAATAACACATTTGTTTTTGAAATACAATATATATTTATTGAAAAACAATAAATATATATTGTATTTCAAAATAACAAAAAGGATTAGGCTATCATGATCTATTATATAATTTCCATTAGATCATGATAACTAATCCCTTTTATTTATATAAGTAACCGTACCTGTTACTGCTGCTTATATGAGTTCGACTGGTGATGATTTCTTCACCTTTCTATTTATTTTCATTTGCTTAATTATAGTGATACATGCAATTATTGTGATGCTTATCAGCAGTAAGCAACTGACAGGACGATTAACAAAGATTGCATAACTGCCCCTCGACATCATAATAGACTGTCTAAAATATGCTTCTGTAAGAGGAGAAAGAATGATGCCTAGAATTAACGGACCAGCTGGGTAATGATATTTTTTCATGCCATAACCGACTAAACCAAACAGTAAAACAACCCAGCAGTTAAAAAAATCATAATTCAAGGAGAAGCCGCCAAAGATACATAAGACAACAATAATGGGATTTAAGTATTTCTGAATCACCCGCATAATGCTTACAAAAAACGGAATCAGAGCAATATTACAGAATAGCAGAACAACATTCGCAACTATCAAGCCAGCAATCATCGCCCAGATAATCGGACCTGATTTTGTCATAAGTAATGGTCCGGGTCTCATGCCAAACATAATGAGAGCCCCAAGCATAATTGCTGTAGTACCTGAGCCTGGAATACCCAGCGTGAGTGCAGTAAGAAGTGAGCCCCCTACACAGGCATTATTAGAACTTTCTGCAGATGCCATGCCTTCCAATGCACCTTTTCCGAATTCCTCAGGGTGCTTGGAAAGTTTTTTTTCCACACCATAAGACAAGAAAGTTGCCATAGATCCGCCTGCCCCCGGAAGCATCCCTATACCTGTTCCAATTGCCGCACCTCTCACTGTAGGACCCAGCAAACTTTTCCATACCTTTCTTTCCGGAATAAACTCGCTAAGCTTAAACGATGTCTTTTCTAAATTTAGCTTGATATTATTCTCTAGCGACAGCAGAACCTCACCGATACCAAATATACCAATAACGATTGCCACAAAATCAATGCCTTCAATCATATCCATTGTAAAGGCAAATCTAACATATCCGGATATATAGTCGTTACCCATCATACCGATTAGAAATCCAAAGAATGTCATAAAAAGTGCTTTGTAAATATGCTGATCCGCTAAAAGACTGATTGTAGACAGACCGAACAACATGAGCATAAAATATTCGGGAGGACCAAAATTGACTGCAACACTGACCACCAGCGGCGCGCCAAAAATAAGAATAATCAAGCCAAAGGTACCTCCCAAAAAAGATGTGATTCCTGAAATACCCATAGCAAGTCCGCCCTTTCCCTTCTTCATCAGGGGATATCCGTCAAAGGCAGTAACAATCGCAGGCGCATCGCCCGGAATATTGACAAGAATGGCCGTGATCCTTCCGCCGTACATACATCCCATATAGATACCGCAAAGAAGTATCAACCCAGAATTCACCGGCATACCTATGGTTAGCGGCAGAAACAGTGCAACACCTGCTGATGGTCCGAGACCGGGAAGTGCGCCGATTAATGTACCCAGCATCGAGCCTATAATAACTACAACCATATTATATACTGTCAGAATATCATTAAAGCCTTGAGCTAAATTTTGAATTGCTTCCAATGCAAATCCTCCTTCGCATATTGATTTTATTTAATTTTTTGCATATCCATTCATTTTTTTTAAGGGTTTATAAGAATAAGTCCGGAATTTGCACACCAAGCCAAACTTTAAAAATGAGATATAAAACAACCATGGTAGCCAATGACACTCTTATGCTCGTAAACCATTTGTATTCTTCAATAAAACGGAAAGCAATTATTAGAAAAAGAAATGACGGAATCAGCATACCAACATAAGACATGGACCAAACTGCCACAACCGCTATAATCAGCATGGTTATAACTCTTTTGAACGCTCCGCTTTTTATAAAAGCCTGTATAGTAACCATTGATGTTATCTTTGATGCAACGCCGGATTTAGAATCACCCTGTCCCTTTTTGCGTTCAAAGGTTTGTACCATCAGCATAATAGCTGTAAGAATCATAAAAATTGCAATCCAAAACGGCACAAAACCGGGACCAATGGTATACTCAGAATCAAGAGGCATTTCCACTGCCTCTGCAATAATCGCGAAGGAAAAAATAGCAAGTGCAATAATAAATACACGTTCTCCAATCTTCAAATCCAATTCACTCCTTACCACAATTTATCATTTTTTGTTCTGTCATACCGGAAACCCAAAGATAAAACTACAATAAATATGACAAAATTGCCATGCAGTTTTTTTAATCAAAGCAAGAGGGGAAGTGTATAATCCCCTCTTGCTACTCATAATCCAAACTTCTTTAGATAAACCTTATTTCACAAGACCTAAATCTCTCATAACAGCTTCAAATTCATCAGCCATTTTCGCCTGATATACCCCAAATTCTTCAGGCCCCATCCAAATTGGCTCAATCATATTGGGTTCAAGATATTGCTTTTTAAAGGCTTCACTTTTAGCCATTTTTTCCAAAGCATCTGCATAGAACTGAACTGCCTCATCTGGAATATTACCCGGAGCAATAACTGCTCTAAATACGCACAGAGAGATATCATATCCCAGTTCTTTGAAAGTTGGAATATCACTTTTAAGATAAGAAGACCTTTCTTGGCTGCTTAATGCTAACGGAATGAATTGATTCGTTTCAAAATAATCCATAACAGACGCAGGACTAGTAACGATTAATTCTACTTGCTTACCAAGAAGGGCGCCAGCTACTTCTGCATCAGATGCAAATGGAATATAGTTAATTTCAACACCGGCTTTGGATTGTAATAAATAAGAAATCATATGCTCGGTGCTGCCTTTTCCGGATCCACCAATATTGATAACACCATCATAATCCACAACATCTTTGAAGGAATTAAATCCGGAGCCTGCATAGGTCACGAGTATTCCCGGATCAATACCAAAACAACCAATAGGAGTGAAATCACGGTAGGAGATTTCCGCATTGGTCAGAACGGGAGTCATAAGCAACGTCGGAGCAGTACCCATCAGGTAGTGTCCATCGCCTTCATGTCCCTTTAAATAAGCCATGCCAGTCATGAAGCCTCCACCGGGCTTATTGACTACATTGATTGGAACATTCACGATTTTTTCTTCTGCAAGTATTTTAGCCATAGTTCTTAACATCGTGTCTTGCCCGCCGCCTGGAGTATTGGCTACGACGAACTCAATAGAGCTCTTTGTAGGAAAAGTTACTTTTTTCTCTGTTGTCGCAGTGGACTTCGGTGAAGCTGATGGGGTGCCTTTACTACAAGCCATAAGCCCTGATACTAAAAACACCAATACCAAAATCATTGAAAAACGTCGTGTTAACATTTTCATTTCTCCTCCTTAATATTTATGATAGATACCCAATATCTGTATTTCCAACGAGAACTTTACCAATAATGAAGATTCTACACATTCCAGTTTTCAAGAACGTCACGCCAGCTGCGCGGTACTTCCTCAGAAAATTTACTTTTAATATCACAGGAGTGAACCCATCCCAGCTTCTTCATAGTTGCTTCAGACATTGTGTAGGGGAGGTTAGACTGTTTTAAAAACTCAGTTACATTTTTCAGTTCGTGCTCTCTTCTCTCGGCATGAATTACTGTTCCGGAAACAAACCCATCAATAATCTTTTCAAATTCCGGTCCACCCAATGAACCGCATAGAGAATCTAGAATAATATCTTCTACACCAAATCTTTTCGCCGCTTGGAGAGATTCAATCAAGAGACACGCAAGACCTTTAGCGGTAATACTTCTGATAAACTTTATACTTGTAGCTGCACCCGGAATTTCATTAATCTTAGTGAAATCCATATGGCATGGGGACATAAGCTCTGCAAACTTATCAATGCCGCTTCCACTGATTAACATGGGCACTTTATGCTTAAACTTAATGACTGCACCCATCATGGCACCATCTATAAATTTCCCACCCTTTGATTCCACAATCTCTGCAATTTCTTTTTTTTCTGCAGGGGTCGCTGTAGAAACATCAGCATATAACGTGACAGAATTCAAGCCTTCGACAGCGTCCTTTGCTGCTGCTACTGAATAATTGGCAGGTACAGCTGCAAAAATCACGTCGGAGTTTTGTGCAACCTCTTTCGAGGTTGCTGCCATCTTGTTTCCTATCACTTTCATTTTTTCTTCAAACTTATCGGCGAATACTGGATTTCCGTAAAGCACATCAAATGCTAACAAGTCCTGTATACCTTCATTATAGAGTCCTTCTGCAATTGAAGATGCTGCTTCTCCGAAACCAATGAAACCCACTCTCATTTTTAGTCACCTCTTTACTATCATTTTCCTTGTTAAACAAGCCTAGCAGTTATGTTTTACAGGCCTATCTCCGCCAACATTTCATCAGCCCATTTGGGAGTAAGGCTGAACAGTTCTTCACCGGAAGCTTTTCTTCTTGCATACTCATCAAGCTTTGCTCTCCTATCCAATTCATAGGCTAACTTCTTCTCAGCTTTTTCTAATGCCTCTTCAATATGCTCCTTCGGAACTACAGTAACCCCATCGCAATCGCCTACAATCAAATCACCTGGATTGACGTGCACACCACCACAGACAATGGGAAGATTTACTTCACCCGGATTCTGCTTACCTGGCCCTCTTTGCATATATCCTCTTGAAAAGATAGGCAGGCCGATTTCAATCATTCCCAATCGGTCTCTTATGTATCCATCGATTACGATACCTTCAATACCAAGTATCTTGGCCTGAGTCACAATCAAGTCTCCAAAATATGGATGCTCTTGGTGACCTTTCCCGTCGATTACCAAAACGTAGCCTTCTTTTGCAAATTTCATTGCAAGGTGAATAGGTAAATTATCACCGGAGTCGGTGCTAAGCGTATATGCTGTCCCCACTACTTTCATATTGACATCAACTGGATCAATGCCTGCATCCATACAGCCTTCAAACGGAACTCCCATCCCCTTCATACCATCACACAGCAGCGCTGATCCTAGCTTAGACGCCCTCTCTATTACCTCAACAGGCAGCAAAGGAGCAAATTCTCCAAATTTTGGCTTAATCATTTACAACAACCCCTTTTCTTAATTAAATTGTTTTATTATTACATTTCAAGAAAATAATGTTTAAAATGCGTTATGTATATGTTAATATAAGAATAGGACAAAGTAAAACACTAAATTTTTGTATCTTTCACAAGGATTTTATTTTGGTTATTAGGGGGGCGTGCATATGAATTCTCTTAGTTTCAAGTATTTTTCTGAAATTGCAAAAGAGTTGAATTTTACAAGGGCAGCAGAAAGACTTTATGTCACACAACAATGCTTAAGCCAGCATATTAAGCAGTTAGAAGATCACTTTGATGTTATGTTATTTGAACGCAAGCCCACACTTAAACTTACTTATGCCGGACAGCAGCTTCTTGAGGCAACCAAGCAGTTTCAAGCCATCGAAGAGCACCTGCTGGCTGAGTTCAGTTATATCCGTCAAAATTATAGCGGTAAAATTGCTTTAGGAATTCCACGTACCCGATCCTACGCATATATTCCTATAATATTACCGCTTTTCAAAAACAAATATCCAAATGTTGAGTTTTCCCTGAAAGAAGCACACACTGCTTCTCTTGAAAATTATATTTTAAACGGTGAGATCGATGTAATGATTGGTGTTGATACAGGCGAAACCCCTGTCGATGAAAAGCTGTTTCATACAATTAAGCTTCTAGATGAGACGGTATATTTGCTTGTTTCAGACGATCTGCTGAAACAACATTTTCCTGACCAGTTTCCTGCCTGTAAGGAAACATTTAAGAATGGTGTTTGTCTTCAGAACTTTGCTGATTTTCCATTAATTATGAATCCACACTCCAGCCGCATTCATACCGGAGTCCAACAATATTTCCGTGATAGGAAGATTAAACCGAATATCCTAATCGAATCTAATAATGGTCCATTGTTGCTCCCTCTCTGCAAACAGGGAATGGGAGTTATCTTTTCGCCGCAAATGGTGCTATATTCCCTAATTAAACAAGACCCTGATTTAAAAAACAAATTAAATATTCTGCCCATCAACGATTGTCTGTTAGAGAACAAAGTCGTACTGCGCTATTATAAAGATAAAGTTATTACAAAGTATTTATTAGATCTTATTGAAATGACACAAGTACTCTTTAAACAGTATCAAAATCTTTCTATATAGATATAATACATTAGATATTAATTCACTAAGAATAGGTAAAAACTCCACCTGAAGAATCGTCCCTACTATTCAAATGATCACTATTTTAGTGTTTTTCTTGTAAAAATTCGATATACAATTCCAGCTATTGAAAACAATCCAAATATGATAGTAATTAAATGCAAAGATGCTTTACCTGTCACAAAAATGGCTGTTGGTCCATCTGCACCGCCTATAATCCCTATTGAACTTGCGTTACTTGCATCCATATGAAATTTATGTGATAGATACCTCGACATCAAAAAATCAAATGCTGCACTCACAAGAGTTATTACCGTAGTTATAATAGTAAGTATGGTAACTGATTTTATTAATCTCGTCTTTTCCAATTCTTATTTCTCCTAAACTTAATAGTTTTATTTCTTTTTAATACCACTATGGTACCGCTCTATTTGTTCTTCCATTTTGTTCTTACCCGGTAAATAATAAACTTCATCCCGAATATTGTCAGGAAGATATTGCTGCTCAATATAGTTATTACTGAAGTTATGAGGATACTTATATTCTATACCTCTCTCCATCTTAGCAGCACCGCCGTAATGTGCATCTTTCAAATGCGAAGGAATGTCTCCGATATCACGGGTATTCACATCATTTATTGCTGCATCTATCGCACAAATTACCGAATTTGACTTAGGAGCTGTCGCCAGCACAATAACTGCCTGGGCAAGTGGGATTCTTGCTTCTGGAAAACCTAGCTGCATGGATGCATCCACACAGCTTTTCACAATAGAGATTGCATTAGGATAAGCTAGCCCGATATCCTCTGACGCTATTACTAAAAGTCGTCGGCATATGGAAATTAAATCCCCGGACTGAACCAGTCTTGCCAGATAGTGCAGTGAAGCATCAGCATCGCTCCCTCTGATAGATTTTTGAAAAGCACTCAAAATATCGTAATGACTATCCCCATCCTTATCATAATTGATAATTTTTTTTTGGGCACATTCTTTTACCGTTTCTAACTCAATAACTATATTGCCTCTCTCATCTACATTACTGGAATAAATGGCAAGTTCAACCGTATTAATCGCCTTTCTTAAATCACCACTGCTCACCTCAGCAATATAGTTAAAGATTCCTTTCTCATAGGAAATGTTTGAATAATCCTGTTCTGCAATTTTAACAGTCCGCTCTAAAGCTTTGACTATATCCTCTTTTGTAAGCAACTTAAATTCAAGTACCGTCGCACGGCTTAAAATTGCATTATATATATAAAAGTATGGATTTTCTGTCGTACTTGCGATGAGTGTTATCTTACCATTTTCCATGAATTCCAACAATGACTGCTGCTGCTTTTTATTAAAGTTCTGAATCTCATCCAAATAAAGCAAGACACCATTGGAACCCATGAACGTATCCAACTCACTTATAATCTCTTTGATATCTTTCACTGAAGCATTGGTAGCATTCAGCTTATGCAGTGTTTTATTTGTAATATTGGCAATGATATTAGCTACTGTAGTTTTTCCTGTCCCCGGTGGTCCATAAAATATCATGTTTGTTATATGCCCTGAAGATAATATCTTATTAAGAATCTTGCCTTTACCTAATAAATGTTGCTGACCTACAACATCCTCTATTTTACTTGGTCTTATTTTATCTGCCAATGGTTGAGTCATAAAAATCACAATCCTTTTTGAAAAACTCCTTTAGTGAGGAGTGGGGAGTGGATCGTGGGGAGAAACAACCAACTTTTCTCTCCTCACTCCTCACTCCCCACACTCTACTCTCTGCTCATTAATATATTGGATATTTATCGCATAGTGTCTTCACTCTGCTTTCGATTTCTGCTTTCTTTGTATCCAGCTCTGTAATAGTCAGCTTAATAAGGTTAGCTATTTCAACCATATCTTCTTCCTTCATTCCTTTTGTTGTTACTGCTGGAGTACCTACCCGGATGCCACTTGTAATAAATGGACTTTCAGGATCATAAGGTATTGCATTTTTATTACAGGTAATGCCTATATCATCCAACATCTTTTCTGCAACCTTACCGGACACATTCATATTTCTTAAGTCAATCAGTATCAGATGATTATCAGTCCCACCCGACACCAAGTTGAAACCTTCTGCTATAAGTGCCTGGGATAGTGCAGCAGCATTCTTAATAATCTGCCTCTGATAAGCTTTAAATTCATCACTTAATGCCTCTTTAAAGCTTACTGCCTTAGCCGCAATCACATGCATTAACGGTCCGCCTTGAGTACCCGGGAATATCGCTTTGTCAATAGCTTTAGCAAACTCTTCCTTACAAAGAATCATACCACCTCTTGGTCCTCTTAACGTCTTGTGTGTAGTTGTCGTCACAAAATCTGCATAGGGTACAGGACTTGGATGAACACCTGCAGCTACCAATCCGGATATATGCGCCATATCAACCATAAAGTACGCGCCTACTTCCTTTGCAATCTCACTAAAGGCTGCAAAGTCAATTGTTCTTGAGTATGCACTAGCTCCTGCAACAATTATTTTAGGCTGATGTTCTTTCGCTAATCTTCTTACCTCATCATAATCAATTGTTTGAGTATCTTCTCTTACTCCATAAGGTACAATTTTAAAATAGGAGCCGGAGATATTCACAGGACTTCCATGGGTTAAATGTCCGCCGTGGGCAAGATTCATTCCCAAGATCGTATCACCGGGTTTTAAAACTGCAAAATATACTGCAGTATTTGCTTGTGCGCCGGAATGCGGCTGCACATTTGCATGATCTGCTCCAAATATCTTTTTAGCCCTTTCAATTGCAAGACGTTCAACGATATCAATACATTCACATCCGCCGTAATATCTTCTGCCAGGATAACCTTCTGCATATTTATTTGTCAACGGAGTACCCATAGCTTCCATAACTGCTTGACTTACAAAATTTTCCGAAGCAATTAACTCGATTTTATTTTTTTGCCTCGCTATTTCTAACTCAATGGCTTCTGCTACTTCAGGATCAATTTTTTTTACTTCTTCTGTACTAAACATTCGAACACCCTTTCATGAATTTATTTATCTTTTATAGTTCACAGGTTAAGAAAAAACAGATATAATTAAACAATGAACTGTAAAATGAATAATAGACGATAATTGACATATTTTATTCATATTATACTTATAAAGCATTTTTTTTACAATAGCTTATAGCAATAAATTGATAAAAGTATTTCAAATGATTAATGAATAATAGGATGATAAATGCAATGAATGATAAGAATATTCTTAAACTGGTTATCCTCGCCGGGAAAATCATGTTGGAAAGCGGTGCTGAAACTTATAGGATAGAAGACACTATGGAGCGGATATGCAGTGTTGAAGATATAAATGCTGTAAATACCTTTGTAACGCCCACGGGAATTTTTGTGTCCGTACATACTAAGACAGATGAACATTTTACAACTATCCGAAGGGTGAAAACTAGGACTACAAACTTATCTAAAGTTTACCAAGTAAATAATATCTCAAGGCAGTTCGTTGCCGGTGTAATTAGCTTTGAAGAAGCATTAATCCTCCTTGAAGAGATTGATAATAGCGATACACAAAAAAGGCTCTATCATATTCTATCTGCCGGATGCTCATCAGGCTTTTTTGCAATATTGCTGGGTGGTAGCTTAGGAGATAGCCTGATTGCTGCTTTTTGTGGTGCCCTGATACAAACTTTTGCTATCTTCTCATTGAACAGAGGAATATCTTATTTCATTCCTAATCTTGTAGGCGGTTCAATATCAGCAGTGATTGCAATATTGTTTGCAGAAATTTTACACATTGGAAGCATGGATAAAATCATTATAGGATCAATTATGCCTCTTCTGCCTGGATTAGCTATTACCAGTGCTATACGCGATACCATATACGGTGATCTTGTTTCGGGAACTACGCGTGGTGCGGAGGCTCTGCTTATTGCCATTTCTATTGCAGCCGGTGTAGGGATTGTATTAAAAATATGGATTGTATTAATTGGAGGCATTTCATTATGATCATTGAATCTTTATATGCCTACTTTGCTACACTTTTTTTTGCTGTCGTATTTAATGCTCCGAAAAAATCCATCTTTATAACTGGTATAAATGGTTGTATTGGCTGGTTAATCTATTCTTATTTTTATAATACTTACCACTCACCCATACTTGGCAGCTTTTTAGGAGCCTTGGCAGTGGGTATCCTGAGTGAATATCTGGCCCGCTACTTTAAAATGCCTGCAACTATATTTCTTACATCAGGAATAATTCCCCTAGTTCCCGGCACCGGATTATATTATACGATGCTTCGGCTTGTTTTAGACCAATATTCAGATGCTGCACATATGGCTATTGAGACTATCTTTATTGCAGGTTCTATCGCTGCTGCAATAGCCATCAGTTCCTCATTGTTCAAAAAAACCAAACGTGGATAGGAACCTTTCCTATCCATGATAATATTTGCAATGCTCTATTAATGGACATAGATGACATTTCGGATTTCGAGCCGAACAGGTCCGTCTGCCATGAAAAATTAATAAATGATGCATCTGTATCCAATGTTCCTTAGGTATTGTTTTTTCTAATGCTAACTCGGTTTTCAATACATCATCCTCCTCTACCAGACCGATTCTGTTTGAAACTCTGAAAACATGAGTATCAACAGCAAAAGCAGGTACATTAAAGGCATTACTTAAGACTACATTGGCTGTTTTCCTTCCTACTCCTGCCAGCTTCATCAGATCTTCTCTGTTATCAGGAACTTGTCCATCATGCTCTATGATTAAAGTTCTGCACATTTGCAGAATATTCTTTGCTTTACTTCTATATAATCCTATTTTTTTTATTTCTTGTTCCAATTGTTCCTGAGTCAGTTTCAAAAAGTCCTCAGGTATCTTATATTTTTCAAATAACTTCTCAGTAACCTTATTGACCTGTTTATCTGTCGTTTGAGCACTTAAAATAGTAGCCACAAGAAGCTGGAATGGATTCCTATGATTAAGCTCGCAGTGCGCATCAGGATATAAGTCATAAAGAATTTTATAAATATCATTCGTATCTTTATTCATATAGTTCCTCCTTCTCATTTATTATACCAATATTTAGTATGATTAGTAGAATAATGCGACGTTATCTGTTTTTCTGAACGCAGTGAAGAATCCTTGTACTTTGAAACATAAGATCCTTCACTACGTTGAGGATGACAATCAATGCAACTATGTCACATTATTTCTATATCTCATATTAAGTTTTAGCACCCTGCTTTATTTTATCAACTGCTAAATGAAACAACTCTATATACTTATCAGCCTGTTTATCCCATGAATAATCATAGGACATTGCAGACTTTACCAAATTATGCCACAAGTCCTTTTCTTGATT
>JBFWMP010000080.1:0-12615 GCA_050251575.1 Clostridia bacterium | reverse complement strand
TAAAATCCATCTCTTCTGAATCTACAGAGATATATTTAGGAAAAATTGATATATGTTTCGGGAAATAACTATAATCTGTATCGGGATAAAAATAAAAATTATCGTAATTGTATTGATTCACATTGGACTTTACTTCTATATTAAAGTTGTTATATTCGGATAACGGCAGAGCAAGTCCATATTTCTTGATTTGTATATTATTGAATGTTCCATTTTTATCCGGTGACTGTATATCTTGATAAATTATTTCCTCATCACTATCTATAATTGTAATAATATATTCTTCCAATGGTCTGGTGTAAGAAGCACTTACAGCAAGGATGCCCTGGCTTGCATCTAAAACAACTATCTCGTCTATCATCAAATTCGGAATTTCCACAGCTCTTCTTTCAACTGTATCAATATTTGAAACAACCGTGCCATCACCATTATAGGTTATTACTCCACTATAAAGAGCATCTGCGACTATATCTGTTGTTGGGCGCAACAAATATTGTACATACATGCCGCTATCAGTTTTATATTCTATCTTATGTGAAATATCCGCAGCTACAATATCATCATTTTCGTCAATTAGCTGTACAGAAAAATCTTCTGGAAAACCAGTGAAATTTGATAATTCAAGGCTAATATAGAAATCATTAGATCCTTGAGAAAGTTCACTTATATATGCATTTTCAAGTATAATTTCAGGTATTACTATTACTCTATTTTCCAGAAGCGTTGTTTCAAAATTATCTACTAACTGAAGAGAATGCTCTCCAATTGGAATTTCTTGAAGACAAAAGAATTTCGCATTAGTAATATAATTACCATTGGCGTCACTGCTTGAATATAAGTCTTTGCCATCTGTTGTCGCAATTACTTCATCATTGCTATCTACTACTTGTACTCTTGCTGAAGATGAAATAGATGAGTCAAAATAACCTATTTCATTCACAGTAAAAGAAGTAACTCCAATCGGAACATAGGCGTCCTTTGTTTTTTCTGACAGGCTAGTAACTGTAGAATATACCGAATTTGTAACAGTCTGCAACCTCTTATCCATTTTATGGCTCTCTATTGGTATAATTAGTGAATTCTCGGAAACCTTATTCTTAATATCAGAAGACAGCGAATTGATTCCATTCTCGACGGCTCGTACAGGAATATTTGTACTAATCATTGCCAGTATAAGAAGAATTGATATGAATCCTTTTCTCACTTTTAAACCCTCCATTATTTTTTATATAATATTATAGGAAACATTCCTAAATATACTAATTATATCTTCTAAAAAATTCCAAATATAGAAACGCACTTATATTATACATTATTTAACTTATTTATCAATATTTTTATTATTTTATGCTTTTTTATTATACTAAGAGTTGATGTGCATCCCTATATTCTTTCAATAAAATCAAAAACGGCACTGAATTTTGTTATTTTTCAAACAAAATTCAGTGCCAGGAAATTAAGGGACGGTTCTTGAATTGAATTTTAACCTTTTAGTATTTTACAAATCATAGATGATGATAATCCTCCACATAGCTCCCCAATTTGGGTTAATGTCAATGAAGAGTTTTTCCGTAGCTTTAGTATTAGTTCTCGTCTTAAGGCTTTATTTCTGTTTAATTCCCCTAGATTAATACCGTTTGTATCTAATACTTTTATAGTTAATTGTTTTGCGGCCTCTATCGAATCTATATATTCAACATTGTCTTTAGCATATAGGATTTTGTCTTCTTCTACATCCATTACTTCTATCATAGGCTCGTATTTTAGTACATAACTGTAATACTCTTCCATGGCCTTCTTATTATTCGCAGATATTGTACCAAGAATCCTATCCGTTGATATTATGCATGTTTCGTCTGATTCATTATCTATAAAACTCCTAAAGCTGCTCCATTTGTATTCACCTGGCATTTTTACCATTCTTGCCTTTACAGGATTGTTATGAATATAAGCACTCACAGCAAGTAAATAACTATCATTATCTATTAACTCGCTTTTAAAACGGTCTTGGAACAAGTGTCCGACCCTCTTATTTCTACGATTAAAATAGTATGCATAACTAATATTTATACTCTTTACTATTTTAGAAATATCATTTCCGTTATCATTTATTAGTAGGTGTACATGATTGTCCATAAGACAAAATGACTCTAACTTGAAATTGTATTTACCTCTCATCCTTTCAAGAGTTTCAAGATACCTCATTCTGTCATCGTCTGAGTTGAATATATTCCTTCTTGCATTTCCTCGTTGAATAATATGATACGTAGAAAATTCTCCTTTAACTCTCGCTATCCTCGGCATAGTTATTCTCCATTTGTTTTTATTTTTAAGATTATATCATGCGTAATTATTCAATTCAAGAACCGTCCCCATTTTTACCCCCACAAAGCGCTCGCATCAGTAGCACTTCTGTTAACACGGGAAAAATCTGTTTTAACGAATGAATTTGTTGATAATATTAAAAATATTAAGCCTACCGCTACAATAATAGAAAAAGATATTATAGGAGTAACAATAAAACCATTGATATCAATCGCCAATCCCTCTTTCACAAGTTCGACAGTCGATAAATTTGTTTTTTCCAAAACAATCATACGAAAGAAAGCTGTTGCATAAGTCATTGGATTGAAATAAGCAACATATTTAAGCGCATTGGGTAACATGGATAATGGAATATATGCGCCCGATGTAAACGTTAAGGGTAAAGTTACTGCTGTTTTAATAATTTGAAAAGTTTGACCGCTGCGTACAATAGTTGCTAGAAATAGCCCAACACCAGAAAAAACAAGCCCAACACAAATCATTGCTGCAAGAACAAATATCGGTGTTGTCCATGTAGTAAATTCAATACCTACAAAGAACCCGAAAATTAAAATCAAAATTCCTTGTAGAGTAGAAACAGTGGCAGCTGATAATAACTGCCCCATTGCAACAGCTATCCTTTTGGCAGGAGAAACTAAAACTTCTTTCATAAATCCGCTTACCATATCATCAACAGTTGTCGAGGCTAGATTAAGCGCGCTTTCAAACACTGTCGTTATGATGACCCCGGAGAGCATATATGCAATAGGATTTTTTATAAAATCATTTTTGAAGATTGCACCAAATACATAAACAAAGAAAAAAGGGAAAATAAGTGAAAAAATCAATCCCGTTCTATTTCTTATAAAAGCTTTTAAACCTCTTTTCCACAATGCAAATACTGTATTCATATTATTCCTCCTCCCTAATCTTTTTGCCGGTTATTTCTAAAAAAACGTCATTAAACGTACCTTTTTTTATTTCTATATCAGTGATATCTTCTTTTTGCAGACTTAAAACTTGTAATAAAAGATTAATGTTTTCAGCATCAACCTTATAATAGCCCTCTTTTTTTACATATTCCAGTTCATATTGTGTTAACAAATGTTCAAGTTCTGGCTCTTTTTTAGTAGTAATATATGCTTTATCTTTTGTGAACTCTTTCTTTAAAGCGTATGGCGTATCATGCGCGACTATAATTCCACCGTCGATTATTGCAATCTTATTGCATATTTCCGCTTCTTCCATATAATGAGTCGTAAGAAAAATTGTAATATTTCTTTCTTTTTGAAGTTTCATAATATACTCCCAAATATGAGCGCGTGTTTGTGGATCAAGCCCTGTTGTTGGTTCATCAAGAAATAAAACCTTTGGATAGTGAATTAATCCACGGGCAATTTCTACACGACGTTTCATTCCACCTGATAAAGCACCAACTAATTTCTTTCTTTCCCCTAATAAATCAACTAAACTTAAAACAAACTGTATACGTTCTTCAACTTCTTTTTTAGGAATGTTATAAAAAACACAGTGCATTTTAAGATTTTCATCAATTGTCATTTTTGCATCTAAAGTTGAATCTTGAAACACAACCCCAATTGTAGATCTAACTTCACTTTTTTGTGTAGTAACATCTTTTCCATCTATTAAAAGTGTACCTGATGTCTTTTCAAATATTGTACATAATGTATTTATCGTCGTACTCTTCCCGGCACCATTAGGTCCTAGGAAAGCGAAAATAGTCCCTTCCTCCACTTCAAAAGAAATATCATTTACGGCTGTAAAGTCACCATATTTTTTAGTAAAATTTTTAACTTTAATTATTGAATTCATCTTATCCTCTTATCCTTAGTAGTTTAGATTCTGCATCAATTATATCTGGTAGCACTATATTTTTCAATCATTTAACAAGTTTCCATACGAATTCTCGTGTCTTTTTGAAAGAGGTAATTAAGGTATAGAGAAACTTGTTATTTTTAGTAAAAATGAAGCTTTGAAAAACATTTTTGATATCATTGATTTCCTATAAAAAATCGTCTATAATAATATTAATAATTATATTAGACGAAAGGAGCCGCTATATGTATATTAAAAGACACATGGAAGAAACCGTTAGAAATATATCAAGAATGTTTGGTGCAATACTTCTTACTGGACCTCGTCAGGTAGGTAAAACAACCCTTTTAAAAAAGGTTGCAGAAAATGTTGAATATGTAACGCTTGACGATCCAATCCTGCTTCAATCTGCGCGAGAGGAAGCAGGCACTTTCTTCAAGAACACCCCTCCCCCTTTATTCGTGGATGAAATTCAATATGCTCCAAATCTGTTTCCATATATTAAAATGATTATAGATTCAGAGCATAAAAAAGGGCAATTCTACATGTCCGGTTCCCAACGATTTGTAATGATGAAGAATGTTACTGAGTCGCTTGCGGGAAGGCTTGGTTTGATAGAATTACTTGGTTTATCATTGCGCGAGATAAGAGGTGTGGAATTTAACGAGCCGTTTATTCCTACAGACGAATACTTTGTAGCTCGGCGTAAGGACTTACAAGAAACCCCATATAAACATATTTGGAATATAATTTACAAAGGCAGTATGCCTCAGATGTATGCCGAAAGTGATGTTGATTGGGCAGTTTTCTACGGTTCTTATGTGAAGACCTATATGGAACGTGATGTCCGCGATTTAACGCAAGTTAGCAATGAAGGTAAGTTTATGAAATTCATGACAGTGATGGCAGCTTGCACAGGTCAGCTCTTAAATCTTGCATCAGTTGCTCGTGATGTAGATATAAGCGCGCCTACAGCAGAACGTTGGTTGTCAATACTTCAAGCATCTCAGATCGTTTATTTACTTCAACCTTATTATAATAATATCACCAAACGAGCCGTTAAAACACCAAAGGTTTATTTCCTTGATACGGGACTTGCTGCTTATCTTACAAAATGGAATACACCTGAAGTATTACAAAACGGAGCGATGGCAGGAGCATTTTTCGAGACTTTTGTAATCGCTGAAGTTATAAAAAGTTATTTAAACAAAGGAAGAGATATACCACTTTACTTTTACCGTGACAAAGACATGAATGAGATTGACCTACTGATTTTACAAAACGGAACGCTATATCCAATTGAGATCAAAAAGCATGCCGACCCCAATAAAAATGATATTTCGATTTTTCGTATCCTTGATAGAATTTCAAATATAAAGAGGGGACAAGGTGGCGTCGTATGTATGTATGACAATCTTATTACTCTAAAAGGTGAAGACAAGGTTATTCCTGTGAAGTATTTATAAGTTTAATTTGTGATTTTGACCTTAATTGTAAAATGAATTTCCATACCAGGTTGTTCATTTACAGTGAGATTTTTTAATAACTTATTGTTAAAGGGAGTATGGATTTTCGCTTTACAAACGTTAATGTTAGAAGACTAAACAGTGTTACTGGTTGGTCTTCTTTTTTGTTGTGAATACCAAAAGGTAATAACATGGGGACGTCAGACTGTCGAGAAACTAGCCTAAATCAGTACCTTTGGGCTTACTTTTAATCTGAAAATAATGAAATAAATAAAATTGGAGGTTGAACTATTGATTCACAATTAAAATTGAGTAAAATTTGTTACAGCCCTTTAACACCTTCTGACTTGAAAATATCTACAAGCTATACGGGGCTGACAAAGGATTTGATTATGGATGGAAAGGTCCTTACTGAAAATTTAAAATCAGTTAAG
The DNA here is from genome assembly GCA_050251575.1 of Clostridia bacterium. Taxonomy (GTDB): domain Bacteria; phylum Bacillota; class Clostridia; order SK-Y3; family SK-Y3; genus X23. Next base: position 6,575 of record JBFWMP010000080.1, on the reverse strand, counting down.
CTGGACGAAAACTGGCTTAATACTCAATTATCCAACCAGGGAGTTTCCAACGTTGATCAGGTTCTCTATGCAGGGCTTGATTCTTCAGGAAACCTTTATGTGTCTGTTAAGCAGCGTAATTCTCAGGAGTATCACGGACAGTATGGAATAGATTAATATATAAATGGTCTGACCTAAAAAATAATTACTATAGGCTAGACCACTTATATATTACGAATAATAATAGGCATTAAATATCAGCATTTATTACCGTACCCATATCTTCCGAATATTCCAGGGCACAAGCAGATAAATAAGATAATTCAATATGCGCAGCAGGATAAGTGGGCTGAAGCTGAAGATTCAGCTAACAAACTAGAGAAAGACTGGAATAGGGCAAAGTATCTCCTTGCATTAAACTATGCCGAAGCAGATTATTCACTTTTTTTAGATAATCTTTCACGGATACAAGGTGCAATAAAAACAAAGGATGATACCGAAACAGTCAGTCAGGCTTTATCAACATTAAAACTTTGGAATAACTTTACCAGAGTTATCCCTCAGCCATAAGGAGGTTATAAATGGAATCACTGGTTTACATAGCCCGTTGTAAGGAGTAATGGTATGATACTACAAGAAATTATTTACTCAATTCTGCGGTCTTCCTTTTCATTCATTTTATTAATTATATTAACACGGTTTATGGGTAAAAAAGCAATTTCCCAGATGACATTCTTTGACTTTGCTGTCGCAATTACAATGGGCTCAGCAGCAGCAAACCTGGCACTTAGTTCTGCTAGTGCTGTGTATTCTGCAACAACAACTTTAATAATACTTGCATTGCTTACTGTATTAACGGACTATATTCATACAACAAACATGAGATTCAGTAAATTGGTTGAGTCCGAATCGGTTGTATTAGTTTCCAATGATTAAGAAAATACTTATGTGAACCTTCTGTCTCTGAAATGAATATAATGCAATAAATGATTTTTATGGGAAGGTATAAAAATGAAAGCACATAATTCAGTACGCCTTATAAGCATCGGGGGTATTCTCACGTCTCTGGCGGTTTTGTTTCAGTCCTCTCCTGTATTTTTACCCGGAATGGGAATATTGTTAAGCCCCTTTGCAACACTCCCCATTGCATTAGCTGCAATAATATCAGTATATTCAGGAATAGCTGCACTCTTTGCTTCTGCCTTTATTCTTTTGCTGATAAATCCGCAGGAAGCGGTAATATTCTTACTGACCACTGGGCCTTTAGGTCTGGCATTAGGAGCAAACTATGTCAAGGGAATTATACAATCCGTTTTCATTTCAGGAGTAACCCTGCTTATTGGAATTAATATATTAACACATATAGTAGGTATAGCTGTATTTGGAGACATGACTCCCAATTCTGCACCAATACTTACAGCTTCCATATTCATATTGTTCTCACTGCTTTATTCCGGCATTTGGTTGCTCATGCTGAAGTTCTTTATAAACATTCTTAAGAGAACCAACCAATTCAGCATTTTCGACTCTTACCGGAAGAAATGAATAATAGTCACCAAAAGATGCAATCACGAATATATTAACATAAGTAGTAATCTTATACTAAGAAGGTGCTGTAAATGGGCCAGGATAGCCACAACGGATCAAATAAAGTAAGAAAGATCAATCCAAATGATATTTCACTGCCCCATGGATTTAAAATAGATGTCTTTGCTGAAGGCCTGACTACTCCGATAAATTTAATCATAACTGATAATGAAGAAATGCTTGTTGCGGACGCAGGTGTAGCAACTGGGAATGGAAAGGTGCTAAAGCTTATAAATGGCAAATTCCAAGTAATTGCTGAAGGCTTTAATCCTCCTCTTACCGGCATTACCTATCATAAAGGAGATATCTATGTCGCCCATAGGGGCTTTATCACTGTAATAAAGCCCGATGGGACAAAAGTAGATATAGTAAGTGGACTTCCAAGTTGGGGTGATCATCATAATAACCGTATCATCTTTGGTATAGACGGGAAGATGTACTTCGGTCAGGGAACTGCTACAAACTCAGGAGTGGTTGGAAAAGACAACGAAGGCTGGGTAAAAAACTATCCTTTCTTTCATGATTATCCAGGCTCTACTATTGAACTCAAAGGCTATAATTTCATGAGCGAAAATTTCTTAAGTGAGGCGCCCTATGATAAAACCTGCACAGGCGCATATTCACCCTTCGGCGTACCTAACAAGCCTAATGAATTGGTAAAGGGAATCACAAGGACAAGCGGGAGTATATTGCGTGCAAACCCGGATGGCTCATACTTGGAACTGGTTGCATGGGGATTAAGAAATCCTTTCAGAATGAAGTTTGACAGATTTAACCGCTTATTTTCAACCAACCACGGCATGGATATCAGAGGAAGCCGTCCCGTTGCAAACTCGCCTGATGAATTTCACTTAGTCCAGCCAGGTACTTGGTATGGCTGGCCTGATTATACAGGTGGGCTGCCGATAACACTACCTGTCTTCAAGCCTGATGACGAACCTCAGCCTAGTTTTATCATAGGTCGACATCCAATGATTCCACCCAAGCCTCTTGCAGTATTTACCCCCCATTCAGCCATAATGGGGTTTGATTTCAGTTATAATTCTGCTTTTTGCAATTTTGGTGATGTATATATAGCAGAGTTTGGTAGTGAAGCACCAAGGACAACAGGTGGCAAACCTCTTCCTGGTGTAGGTCATAGAGTCTCACGAATAGATATTCACACCGGTAAAGTATATACATTTGCAATCAACAAGTCCGGTTATGCTGCTTCACATACCGATGACGGCGGATTTGAGCGGCCTATAGATATCCTTTTCGGGTCTGATGCTACTATGTTTATCGTAGATTTTGGTCTTACGGGAGAAAACGGACACCACGAGTATATTCCTGAAACGGGTGTTATATGGAAAGTTATTAGAATATAAGTTTTTTGACTCAGGAGGTGAGCATCATGCAATATATTAATTCATTTATAAATACTTACAGGGCACCGGACTATTCATCAATGTGGGAAAGTAGAGTGAGTGCTCCCGATATGAAAATTGCCGACTACCGTCAAGAAGAGAATATTCGGCATTTTCATCTTGTAGCAGAGCCGATTAAGCATAATATCTTATCCAATCTGACAATTGAGGCGCTTGGGTATAATGGTGTTACCCCAGGCCCATTGATAATTATGAAACAGGGTGAATGGATTTACCTTACTGTTGAAAACAAAATGGAACACCCTACATCCCTACACGTTCACGGTCTGGCAAAGCCAAACTCACAAGATGGTGCGCCCGATATAGAACCTACAACTCCTAGGATAAAGCCCGGAGAGTCTTACACATATAAGTTCCTTTGCTGGCAGGCGGGAACATTCTTCTACCACTCTCCTGAAGCATTTCAGGTATCACAAGGTCTGATAGGCGCATTTGTTGTGTTGCCCAGGGATGAATATATTTCACCTTATATGATACCGCACCATGATCATGTTTTACTGATACAGCAGTGGGAGATTCCTCAGCCGGAAGTAGGAAAGGTATTTCCGGGAACATATAAACCTAATAAATTTGATCGGAATCCAAACTTCTTTACCATTAATGGCAAGTCTTTTCCGCACACATCACCTCTCTACTTCAGGTTAGGTGAAAAGATACGGATAAGATTTATTACTAAGACGAGTCAGTCTCATTCTATGCATTTACATGGTCATGATTTCAGGATTGTTTCTATAGACGGGTTCCCAAGACCTGGTTTCTGGGACGATACGATAGACGTTGCATCAGGCCGGAGGATTGATGTTGAATTAACAGCAAATAATCCAGGAATATGGCCGCTAAACGGAACAAAAACTTTCCACCAGTCAAATAACGGTGAGTCACCTGGTGGTATGATTACTAGAGTAGTATATGTAAAATAATATTTTTAAAAAGGAGGTGTATAAGCCTCCTTTTGTACTTTTGTAATATTATGATATTACATTCCGGCAAATGCCCTGCATTCTCTTGCACAATACATACATACTCTTGCACAGTTCTGTGACATTTGATCAGGGAATCGTGCACACTCATTCCCGCAGACTTCACAGATGCATGCACATAAAGCAGCAGCCTGCCTTGCAAATATAGCCCCACGAGCAACATATTTAGCAGTCAGTCCGCAAATATCCGCACAATCACGCAGCAGCACAGCCTGCCTTACTCTCACCTGGAAATCAGGCAGCTTCTTTAAATGATTGGTCATGTGTTCACAAGTTGCTTCACAGTCCTGAATTGTCTTTACCAGACACTCGTTTATATAGTGGCCAGCTACAGGGTACCCTGAACTTATAACATTATCATAACTCATAGGGTATACCATCATCGGGTTTTCCTGCATCATTTGGTAGTCGGGATACATTTCATTCATCTTTGAAGGACTCCTTTCAAACACCAGAACTTATTGATTTATTCACAATATTATTATATGCAGGTATATGTATTATGTTAATCTTTTTGGGCATTAAATCCCTTAGTAGAATATATCATGTAAAACTAGGGGAAATTAGACTTATAAGGAGGCTTTTACATGCAATGGTTATCATTAATTCCCGCATTGACAACAATCAGTCTAACATTTAAAACCAAAAAGCTGATTCCTTCACTGCTCGCAGGAGTGGTAATCGGCTCGCTTATTAGTACACGTTCAATCTTTAATGGTATCACCTCTATTGGAGAGTTTATTATAGATGTCTTAACAGATAAGGATAGCGCTTACACCTTGGGCTTTCTTATTGCCTTTGGCGCTCTTGCCGAACTGATCGAAATGGCTGGTGGAATCTCAGGCTTTAGTCAGAAGGTTGAAAAATGGGCTAAAAGTGAAAGAGGAGTATTGGGATGGGGCTGGCTTTTAAGTATTATTACCTTTTTTGACAGCTCGTTTCATACCATCGCTGTTGGTACTGTGTTGAGTCCTTTACTTGAGAAAGTAAAAGCCTCAAAGGAGAAATTTGCATTCATTTTGTCTGTAACAAGCTTGCAGCTTATATTGCTTATACCTATAGCAACTGGATACCTAGGCTATATGGTTACACTTGTAACCAACAATATTAAAGATACCATAATTACTGAAAGTGCTTATCTTATAGTTTCAAAAAGTGTCCTCTGGAACTTTTTCTCCTGGGCTATGCTGCTCATCGCGCTGGGCGTTACATTATTCGGACTTGGTTTCGGGAAGTTTAGGCTAGGGACCGCAAAAAATGAATCTGAAGAGCTGACTAAAGGGCATGTTGAAAAGGAACAGAAATCAAATGAAGCAGTTCAGGAATACCCCGGAAAAGCGAGGAACCTGATTATACCAATATTAATTTTACTATCGAGTACTGTATTCTTTTTCTGGTGGACAGGAAGAGAAAAGGCTCCTACATTCTTTGGAGCATTGAGCAATGCCAATTTTAATGTTTCCATTTTTGCAGGAGCGCTCCTTACTATCCTGATAGCAGGTATCTATTTTCTATTCCAAAAAATCAGCCTGGCAGAAATAGAAGCGCATATTATTAAAGGTGGAGAGAAGGTTCTTTCCCTTATCATCATTTTAGTTTTGAGCTGGGCACTCACCAGCGTTACCCAGGAATTAGGCTTCAACAACCTCGTCAGCGAGGGATTTATTAGAAGCATTCCTAAGTTTCTGATTCCGGCAGCGCTATTTCTTATTTCAGGAGTAATATCTTACACCATTGGTTCGTCCTGGGCGACATGGGCTTTGATGATGCCTTTAGCTGTTACTTTTTCAGTAAGCTCGGGAGTTAATATCTCAACAATGGTTGGGACGGTTTGGGCCGGCGGGGCTGTAACAGATGTTGTCTCCCCTCTATCTGCAGATATGGCAAAGACATCCTTCGGGGAACATATGGTTACTTCACTTCCTTATGTTATAGCAGGTGCAGTAATTTCAATTATTGGCTATATTGCTGTTGGGTTGTCTTTCTAACTATCAGTAAGGAAATGAAGGCAGAAATGAAGGGACGGTTCTTGAATTGAATTTTAACCTTTTAGTATTTTACAAATCATAGATGATGATAATCCTCCACATAGCTCCCTAATTTGGGTTAATGTCAATGAAGAGTTTTTCCGTAGCTTTAGTATTAGTTCTCGTCTTAAGGCTTTATTTCTGTTCAATTTCCCTAGATTAATACCGTTTGTATCTAATACTTTTATAGTTAATTGTTTTGGGGCTTCTATCGAATCTATATATTCAACATTGTCTTTAGTATATAGGATTTTGTCTTCTTCTACATCCACTACTTCTGTCATAGGCTCGTATTTTAGTACATCATTGTAATACTCCTCCATCACATTCTTATTATTCGCAGATATTGTACCAAGAATCCTATCCGTTGATATTATGCATATTTCGTCTGATTCCTTACCTACATCATGCGTAATTATTCAATTCAAGAACCGTCCCCATTTTTCCAGACAATCTTATTACTCTAAAAGGTGAAGACAAGGTTATTCCTGTGAAATATTTATAAGTTTGATTTGTAATTTTGAAAGGGCCTCCTTTGCACAAAATTCGTGCAAAAGAGGCCTTATATAGAGTTA
>JBFWMP010000079.1:0-12718 GCA_050251575.1 Clostridia bacterium | reverse complement strand
TTCATACATCCCTGTAAACATTGACAAATCAATGCTTCCTTCTGATTCACGTTGCTTTTTAGCTTCTGCTGCGCGTCTTTGAGCCTCTTGAATGTTCTTTACTAAAACTTGAATTCTTTTGGGTAGCGTAGCAATAACTGCCATTGTATATATAATACATTTTTCTTTACTAACCCTATCATGAGTGGTCTCCCATATGTCGTTCTCTATTAGGCCCGGATGCGTGATTCTTGCTATCTCTAACACTTTATTAACCGCTTCTTCAACTTTCACCAATGTACCGGAAGTGATAAATTTATTTCTAGGGGCAACTGCTATAAAACCGCCGACTAAACTATCTCTTTCAAAATTATACTCATCTGCAAATACTCCAGACCGCTTATATGAATCATGTATAATTTTTATTAATTCAGAATTATCAGTTATTTCATTATAAAATTCTTTTTTGCCCATAGCTAAAAATCCAGGTGTAGACCATATATCAATTAACTCGGATACATCTAGAGAAGTAGAAGCGGGTAGGGAAGTGGTTACTGCTATTTCAAATAGCATACTTGCGACTGTTGTGTTCCCATACACTTCCCATTCCATATATCTATTCACATTATTTTCGTTAGCATAATAGTCATTATATAATTTATTATTATCTACTATTAGTACTGATCCAACCTTCTTATGATCTATAGCAAGTTTAAGCTTTGCTACGCCGGCAACTGCATTTTCTTTTAACCCACTTTTTTCCCATTCTCCCGGAATAGCAGCAACTACTCCTATTGTAGGCTGCCCTGGTTTATACTGCTTGCCTTTACGAAGGTTATAGAGGCCTTCAAGTATAGTGGGCATCCCGCCATTTCCTGTGCCGCCACCCAAACCTGCAAAGACCCACACAAAATCAGCTTCTAATACCTCTTTGCGTTTCAAAGCAGCTGCGACCATTTTTATATTCTGTTCAACAGCTTTCTGACCTCTAGCAATATCTTTACTTGCTCCGCCGAATCCAGGAAGTACAACCTTTTGTTCATTAGAAACTTCTGTAATATCATCTAAATCGGACTGAGCTGTATTAATTAAAAGTGTAAAGTACCCTAACCTGGCCATCTCCTGTGCCATTTTACCGCCGGCTTGTCCTAAACCGATTGCTGTAATTTTAATTCGGTCACGTTCTGCATCCGGTCTTTTTACAAAGCCTTCAAGCTTCATTTTTCCTAGTTTTAAGCTCTTAATATCCATCGAGTTGACCTCCCAAATATATTATTATTCTATAGATTTTAAACTCTCGCTGCTCATATATCGTTTGAAATACTTTGCAAGTGCAATGCCTCTGCCTGTAGCTTGTATTTTTTTCTCATGATATATAAGTCCTGCTCCTGTAAGTACCGCTATGCAGTAATCACACATATGCCTTGATAAATTACCTACATCATCAATGTAATTGTTGCCATCCTTGACTTTGGTGTAAACTTTTATCTTTTCCCACAATTCAACTTTGCTTATACCGTTAGAAGAAGTCTGTTTCCCTTCTATGTATGTATTTTTAATAATTTCCTTGAAAACTGCTTCTATTACGTTTTCGTGGTCAACCGTTACAGTATCTAATGTGTATCGGACTATGTGGGCAAACATTTCTAACTGCCTTTCGGAGTATTCAACATCTTTAAATTTTTCTTCGAAAAATTTTCTCACGATTCGCACCCCCTTTTGATAAACGAGGCATAATGTCTCATTAAATTCCTTTGTTTGGCATTTCTAACGAGACGCAATGTCTCATTTGTAATGTGATAATTATTTTAATTGTCTCATTTGTTATAGACTTAAAGGGTAAACTATATAGTTCATTGCCTCAATTCGCCTCTTTTATTGCTATAATATAGTAATCTTTAATTTATGTCAATATATTTAATTGTCTCATTATGTCACATTATTACATATATATTGCTGCATAGAGTGTCCTAAAGAAATATACTAGTCCTTTTTTGAATTTATAAATAGAGATGTAAGAAATTTAGGTAAGGAGGACGGTTTTATCTTTTATATTATAAGAATATTTAAATGAATTATTTGTAAAATGCGTTAAATAGAGATGTTTGTATTAAATATTTGTATGATATGTGTATATGAAGTATATCTTAACAAAGGTTACTATTAAACATATCTATTTCATATTACATATAAATATATTTTTTAAACAGTTCATATCCATAAATGATAATTATCTGTTCGCTGATAGAATAAAAATTCCCAAGCCTTGCTATATATAGTACTTCATAATGATATTCTTTTACCGTATTCTTAAGAAATAAGTTGATTAAATATATTAGTCGTTATTGGCCCTAAATCTATGGTTAAAAACTCACCCGTAAATAGACACCCCAATTCATCGAGGATATCCCCGTTCTATTCCACTGTTATACCTACTTAAAATATACCATCCATATCAATACTTGAATATTTATATTCAATTTAGAAACAATTTTTTCATTTCCTCTTGTCAAAAATTCCTTTTAAATTCTATAATTACAAAAAAACATATAGGAGGCATATATATGATTGATTTTAACTATTTGCCACGTACAGATAAAATATTAATCAGCCTATTGGAATCACGTTGCTGTACATCCAAGCAAATAAAACACACTTTTGAATATGCTTCTATTCAGAGTGCTTATAATATATTAAACGAACTGAAGAAAAAGGGTTATCTCTATAATGTGAAAGCATACCGAGGGAACAGTGGCTATGCGTTCTTTCTGACTAATAAAGGGAGTGAGTACGCATTATCTTGCGTAAACAAACCGGCATATATTTTGGACAATGGTAAATTGATACCGCAATTCAACACACAGGGAGAAAACAAATATAATCCGTCTTTTCTCTCTCATGCAATTAGTGTAAGCGATTTCTACTATTCTCTTCTTAAAAGCTGCGGGTATGGAAATTTCAATTGGTATCTCGAAAAAGATACGATATTAAACAGTGAAGACCAAAAAATAATAGTAAGAGGAGATGCAAGTTTTAATATAAATGACAATGAAAAATATATACTGGAACAGGATATGGGAACTATGACCAAAGCACAGACTCAAAGAAAGTTCAATCATTACGCTCAAATACTTAGTGAGCAGGATTCATATCCAACTATCCTATTCTCAATAAATCTTGATGTTAACCCATCCAGAAGCGAATACGTTTATGGAAATATACAATCAATAAAATCCTTAGAAAAAGAGGTTACTTACTTAAAAAAAAGATTAGAAGAAGTAGAATATGCCCAATCAATTATTTCCGATTTTGAACATCTAAGCAGAGAGGACATCATGCGTAAAAGGGATGAAATAAAGGAATTACTCTCAAAACACTCAAAGCTAATAAAACCATCAGAATTAAAAAGATGTAGAGTCAAACTAGAGCAGATAGACTCTTACTTAAATAGTGCAAGTATTCAAAAGCCGTTATCTGATATTTATAACCTGTACAAAGCCAAGCATCAAGAATTAAATAACCTCAAGAAGGAGGCAGTAAACATAGCAGTAGAAAAAAAGACAAAACTACGTTTGCAAAATATAAAGGATATCTTATTAACAAGCGATGATAGAAAAAGTTATGATAATCTCTATTCACTTATGTTGGCAGGATTGAATATATATGTGAACTCACAGGACAATGTAATTGAATTAGTCACGCGGCAGGTAATTTTGAAAAAGAAAAATATTGACTTGATTACTCAATATCTCAAGAATACTCTTGTACAGAAATATCAAAGAAACACCAACATTAAAGTACAAAAGTCATCCAACAGAAAAATCATGTTTGGCCCGCAAGCAATCACTTCCAACAGGAGTATTAGTGTATCAAAATCAGGAAACGTCGCGGCCAACCATCATATTCTTATTGAAGATGTTTCGTTTAAAAACATCGGTGCATATGTGCGAACTGTATCTATGGCACAGAACATGAAGGAATATAACGATTATCCAATTGCAAGAGCTGTTATAATCGTAGATGACGAAGACCAGGCAAAAGAAATCTCAAGGGAAGTGGAAAATAGTTATAATAATGCCGCTAACTTCGCATTTATTGATAAAGATGAGTTAATGTTTCTCACTCAAAATCCCATCCAGAAAGATGTATCCCTAAAGCTAGAGGGATTAGAACAAAGCTTTTATCAAATCATTAAAGGACAAAAAATTGAGTATAAGTCTTTGTCTGAGATAGACTTTATAAAAATATGAATAGGGGAAGGAGAAGAGAAAGATGAGTGCAGCAGATAATCAGGAAATAAAATTAACACAAGATAAAATTGATTCGTTTCTGGAAGCGGAAGGAGGCATATCCAAAACAGGTGAAAGTGTCTCACGTATATTAGAAGCGGATATAAAAGGTTTATTAAAAGATGAAAAAAGGAGAGAATATCCTAACATTCTAAATTTTCTGTTCGAGTATTATGGAGAAATCATAATAGGAATAGGACTTTTCATCATAGCATACCTAGACTACCGCTTCATTATGGAATTATATCAATCTATAAGATTCCTGGACCTTGAAACTTTCCCGCAGACCGGATGGAGCTTTACACTATTTATAATATTCGCAATGAGCATATGGATTAGTTCTACTGCTTATGATTACTGGAATTATTATAACCGGAAATTTGCTTCTCTTTATTTTATTATTATCTCATTGATTATGAGATTAGCAGCTGCAGTATATTACATATTCTACCTTCTGTTTATTCCCTTTATAGCAAGATGGGAACCAAATGAATTACTAACAGAATCAAAAATTATAACTCTTGGCTATATACTTACCATTGCACCCACTATAATTATTACTGTTACACTGACTTTTAATATTATCAAGGGACTCATACGGGATGATAATATTAAAAAAATAAAACAATTTAAGATTAAACACTATATGGACTTTAAACCTGTCAGTAAATATGATTATGATTTTGTAAGTGTAAGAGACTTACATACCGGTCAAAAAATCCGCATTCGCCAACATGACCGGTATATGCATGGTGCTGCAGATGGTGCTACAGGAACAGCAAAAACATCCAGTGTTCTTCTCCCAATGATAGTGCAAGACCTTCTAACTAAAATCATAAATGAAGATACACAGAAAAAAAATATAGTCAAACTAATTAAAAAGGGGAAAGCATATTTAACAAAATCTTTTAATAATAAAGACTACTCCCCCGGATTGCTAAATAAGATAATAAAACCTGTCCCTGGGCACGAAAAAGAATTTGAGAAGAAAGTATTAAAATATCAAAGTGCAGGAATGACGGTTATTGCACCTGATCCGTCTCTTCCGGATGATGTTTATGCTCAAACCAAAGTAAAAAAGGTAAAGTGTAATAGAATCGACCCAGTTCATAATATTGATGGTAGTTTAAAAGAGGGGAGTATAGGTATCAATCCTTTATATGTATCTCCGCTTATACCAGATTGGGAAAAACGTAAGGAAATGGTTAAAAAGGCGACTCTTTGTGCAGATATTATGCAGATAATGAATGAGATGGTAGGGAAGGGTGATCCCTACTTTACATCGATAAATCGTATAGCAACTACCACCGCAGCAATGGCTGTAATGTTAGCACATGAAAAATTGCACCCTGGCCAAAAACCAAAAATAACTTATATTCGAGATATTATAAACAACTTTGATACACTAAAAGCCTATGTGCCTATTATACAAGAAATTAATAAAGAAAACGGTGGAGTATACAAACCTATCCTTGATGTTATTCTAAATGAGTTTTTGGGAATAGGCAGAGAGAAATTTGAGCAACATTGTTCCGGTTTAAGAGTTCAGCTAAATAACTTTTTAATGCACCCTGATATCGAACGCATACTTTGTGCCGATGAGACCGTTGACCTAGATAGGATGTTAGAAGAGGGAGAAGTAACGGTAATTAACATAGAATACGGTGACCTTGGACCTGTCAATAGTCCGTGTTTTGGATTATTTATTACAATATCTCTTATAAATGCCGTATTAAGAAGAAAAGGTAATGAGTGGGATAGGCTTCCTCACTTCTGGACTATTGATGAATTACCTATCGTTATAAACCCTAGTATGGAAGTTTGTTTTACACTTTTTAGAAAATTCAGAACCAGTATGATGGTAGCTTTTCAAACACTCGACCAAATGAATAAAAATCCCTATTTAAGATATCTAAAAGGAGTAATTTTGAACAGCTGTGCTCAGCATATTGTCTTTGGGAGGACAAACATAGACGATCAGGAAACATACTCAGCCTTAGGAGGAAGTATTGACCAAGTAACCCTGCAGGAGAACTATTCACAAACACCTCTTTCAGTAGAAAATCCGTCATACCATACCAGCAACAGGTACTCAGTTGCCACAACACAAAGGGTCAAGCCTGAAGAAATTAGAGAGAGAGATTTTCAGGAAGTTACTTTTTTCTCTACACAGCAGGGAAGAGCTATAGCTCCAAAAGCCGGCAAAGTTAACTTTCTTAAAAAGTCGGATTGGAAAGAGATAAAAAGATATTCTGTAGACTGGGAAAAGCTTTATAAAGAGCAACCTTATAAAACCTCCGATATGATAAACGATGCTGCCGCTAATTCTGCAGCCTCAACAGAACAAAAAACAGTATTAACTCCTCAAGATATATTATTAGGCCGTAAACCAAACAGTATCATTGAGGCAAGTATTAGCAGTAATAAAGTAAATATCAGCAGTTTGCCGAGTGAAGCGGCAGTAAGTTCTATAGCGATATCAGATGCATCTGAAGGTAACATTCCCCGCAAACATTCGAATCCTCCTTCTGATGTTAAAAATATTTCTACTTCGGTAGAAAATGAAACGAACCGTGCTCTTAGGAAAACTGAGATTAAAGATATTCTCAGTTCAGAAACTGCCGCTACACAGGATGCATCTGATATTACAAAAGCGGCGGAATCTCAGCAGGCAGAAGAAGAAGAAAAGGTATTGTTCAATGTTTTTATGGATACGAAAGACCTATAAAACTTAAGAAGGAGCTTGATACGAAATGAGCGAGAAATATATTTCAATATCCCCGTTTATATATCGTAATTATCAGCGAATATGTGAGAACACCAAAAAGTCTATATCTTTCGGGGAAATTATTAAGCTATCAAAGGATAATAAGCTTCATAAAATTCATCTTGATATTCTGCAATATCTATACGAATATAGGTATCTTACCAGCCATTTTATAGAACTCCTGGCCGGAAGTGCCCATATATCGATAGGCAAGGGGCAAACAATAACGATAAAGCAGTCAATTTCCTTCATGGTGAAAAAAGGGATGATTTTGAGGCATTATTTTTTAACTACTCCAGCAGCTGAGGATGATAGTGAAAAAAAGGGGACATCTTCAGAAGAAGTGGAAGACAATGTTGAGGATATGGAAGAGGAGGAATACTTAAACAGTATTCGCAGCGTTTATTTTTATACTCTTTCAAAAGGTGCTGCATCATATATGGCAAGCTTGAAAGAAAAAACTATACCGGATCCAGAACAGTTAAATAAAATGTTACATGTTGAAGAACCATATAAAGTATTACAAACGCTGTCCGTTAATCAATTTATAATTATCAATAACAATAAACCTAAAGGAATAGACTTAACTTTTGAACTGAATGTTACTGTAGATGTTGATAGAAATGACGATAAATTATATATCCCTGCTTATGGTTATAAAAAGAAAGATAATAGTACCAGGCAGTTTGCTGTATTTGCTGTTAGAAACAACCCCGGATGGAGGGAGGAATTGAGTATCTCGCTTCAGAAACTCAAATCCTATATCCAGCAGCAAAGTGCAGAAGGGAAGATACAGCAAATCCCCTTTATTATTCTAATCTGTGAAACCGATTTTCACATACGCCAGGCATTTAAAGCAATTAGTGCCATCGAGCTTAATATGCAAGTTCTCTATACTACAGATGTGCGTCAAATTAACAATGATTTTAATGAAAATCTGCTACAGATATCTGAGGACCAAACTACAGGAAATACGATTTATACGGAATATGTATCTCCCGTGCTGTGATTCTATTCCAGTAAGCTAAGAAATATATAATAAACAGGAGAGGATTGAAAATGAAAAAAGATGAAAAAGTAGTATTTAAAGATTTCGGGAAGAAATTAACTGATACTGAAAACAGGGATGAGCATTTAAAAAATTATGTCTGTTCTATTCTCGATGTACCTACAATTCAATTTGATGATATTCTTAAAAATATTAACAATGAAGCGGATAAAACAGCATTTCTTGAAATAATTTATAATGATATGGAGGGAAGAATTGAAAGATTTTTTAGAGAAAAAGGGTAAAAACGAGTTTTACAAAAAAGTTCGACCATTTACAAAAAAGTTTGACCATTTTACAAAAAGTTTGACCATTTTACAAAAAGTTTGACTAAAATCATCCTGCTAATCTAAGACCAAGACGGAGTTGCTTAAGGTTTCTTAATGAAGGTTTTAAGTTAGGACAAACTTTTTTGTAATGCTTTTTAGATATTTTGGTTTCAAATAATAGTTTTGGACAAACTTTTACTTCTTACAGCATAAAAAATAATAACGGTTTAATGCTAGTTTCAAGTTCTGTTTTGGACAAACTTTTTTGTAATTGACGCTTAAATGTCCCTGAATAGGATATTATATTAATACCTTCTTAGTTGAGGTCTTATTATGCGGGCATAATTGATTAATTCTAGTATTACAATGAAAATGTGAAGGACAATATTGAATGAATTTTGATGAGAAGTTTAAATTGATACCTGCATCACAGCAAGCTAGATATGCAAGGTTTATTAATACTTGAGATATAGACTTATCTGAGATGGAGAGGAAATATATTTTATGGTTATCCGGTTGGGATAGTGATACGGAAGATGCATTTATTGCTTTATTTAAAAAACTTAAAGCTAGTTGAGGTAATCCAAGCAACCTATTATGTGATATATTTTATCAGCCAGGTGTGTGATAAAATAGGTATAGGAGCAACCAATATAATAACATGCATCATCAATAGCGATGTCATATCCATCCATAATCGCAGAAAGAGTATTTACGATAAATAATCTCACCTGGTTGCCCCGCACCTTCTATCTTTACCAACTTATCTTCATTATGCTATTTGGTATTTTCAGACCTCAGCTCTTGCTTAATGAAATTAAGTTCAGCCAAAGTCTCTACATATTTGTTTTTCATATCTGCTAATTCCAGCTTCATATCTGCTATCGCCATCTTTTTATCTGCCTCAAACTCAATTTTAAGAGAATCTTTAAGAATTTGAATTTCTTTATCCTTCTGATCCCTGGATGATTTAATTTTTGTTTCCATGTCGGAAATAACTAATTGATATTTGGCTTCGATAGAGGATAATTCTGATTTCTTCAGCACTTCTACATTATTAAGAGCATCTGTAAGGCTGTTATTAGAAAGTTCTAAACTCTTTATTTTGGTATCTTTAGAACGTACTTCATCCTGAAGATTATTAATAGTTATATCTAGGCTTTTCAGCTCCTTATTTGATATGCTTATTTCCTTTTCCATATCTTTTATTAGCTTATCTTTTTCCTTAATCGTTTCCTTTAGTTCTTTTATTTCAGTATCTTTTGTCCCGACAGTATCAGTAAGTTCAGATATCCTTTTATCTAGTCCGTTCTTTATTTCAGTAAATGCTCCGTTTGCTTGTTCAAGTTCAAGGTTCCTCATTTCAAGCTCCTGAATTTTCTTTGACAAAGTATCTACTTCAAGGGCTAGATTGCTTTCAGTCTGTTCTGCATTGGTTTTTAAACTAATAACAGTATTTTGAGCCTTATCAGCGATTGTTTTAAAGTGCAGCAGTATGCTATTGAGATCTTTAGAAATTAAATTTATTTCTCCTTCGAGGTTTAGTGCTTGATGCTTTTTTACATCATTTTCAGCCTTTATATAGTCCCAAAATAACCGTTCAAACATCTCTGTCTGACTCAGGTTTCTTTCTTTGGCCATGCCTTTAAACTTTTGCTCGGTATAATCATCGGGTCTTACAGCGTTAAGACCGGCTTTTTGCTTTTTCTTTTGATCCTGGCTTTCTAATGTGTTAGAAAAATTGGTATCTCCATTCATATGATTGAACCCTCCTAAATTACCCTTATAAATTTGTTATATATATTATACCATACTATTTTATAAGTGTATACTAATTTTATCAATATAGTATCTTAAATATCAATAATACACTATAGTATACTATTAATATTTAAGATACTATATTGATATTAAAGCATACTATTATGCAAATATCTATATAAGGTACTCTAGTTGTTTAAATTGACTGCTTCTAATGTATTAACAAAACTGATTTTCGCTGAATCAAGTTTAAGAAACATATTATAAATAAACTTAATTTCTATTTCCAGGAGAAAGAGAGTCAAAATTTTTGGAAGGAGGATATCGAAAGACCGGTTTACTGAACACCTTTATTGCAATTACTGCACGCATATGATGCAAAGTACTGAACGCTGTTGTTGCAAACGATATCTTGTGAAAACAATCTAAAAATAATCTTGACAAATCCCCACGTGGGGACTATAATTGAATTAATAAATAATAGAAGGGTGGCTGGCATATATGAAAATTAACATTGAGCTTCTAATCGGGGCAGTACAGGAACATTTTGATAACGAACGGAGTTACCGGTTAGAGTGTAAGAAAACGGACTGGTGGAAGAGAACTATCGAAGAACGGTTAAATTGTATGTGGCACGAAAGAAACTTGCATGGTAGCAGCAACGAACTAAATGATTTATGTACGATACTCACTATAGACTACTGTAGATTATATACGGTAGCACGTCTGGCCCGGAAATGGGAGCAAAAGCGTAACTGGGATAAGTGCTTCCCGGCACAGGCTCATGAACAGCAAATTGTAAAGTATCTGTCTGAAGTAAGTAAGTACCCCCAAACGGAAGTTGCTTATCTTCACTGGAAAATCAATGAAAAGGCAATGGAAAAGAAAGTAGCATAAGAGAGAGGGGGGAAACCCCTTCTCTCTTAAAATAAAAATGGAGGTGCAGGGAATGTTAACAGATTCTATTATCAAAAATACCAATGGGAAAGAATATAAAGTTTTAGCTCAGAAAGGTAGTTATGCTTTATTGGAAAAAATGAATAAAGGATGTCAAGATTATATTGTTGTATATAATCTAAAGAGGTATGAAGACTGTTATGTATGGGGAAATGGGTACTATTACACCGAATTAGAGGACGCAGAAAGATTTTTTGACAATAAATAAATTTATATTTTAACCCTTAGAATATAAAATGGAGGGATTCAGAATGATAAGACCTTATGAAAAATGGACTGAAAATGAATTGCGTAATTGCATTTGGGCTCTTGCTAATGGCATGAGTATTCCAGGAGGATATGCGGATATTGAATTATTGAGAGAAGAATTGAGACTGCGTGGTTTAAGTGATGAAGGATACCATAATACTTAAAAAAAGTGGGAGGGTTAGCGGTGAGCGAGAAAACATTTTTTGTTCTCTTTATAAAGAATCATGGTACTGATCACCATGGTAATCATCAAGGACTTGAGGCATTCATAATTGAGGATGGTAAGATGACTTTTAAGAAACAAGAAAAGTTGTTGAATAATGGCTTCAAGCTAATTCATGATTCTCTGTTAAGCCATGAAGCAGCTGAAAGCTATGCGAATGAACATTATGATGCCCACGTGAATAGCTGCTGTCTATGTAATAATTATACTCGAACCCATTTAATTAAGGGTAGAAGGTGGAATAATGCAAACGGGAGGTATTTGGTCTTTAATGGTTGGGTTTGTAACCAATGCGCAGATGCTTTAGAGGTTACAGGTAAAATAGTAAAATCTGATAACTATGTAAATACCGATTATATCCAGTTCCCTAATTCATTCACGGATATGGCTATTGCTGACTTTCCTGAGTTAGTAAATAATGATTAGTGCATTGTATTAATAAGAAAACCAAATTATTTGAAACCATCAGTGCTGATGCAGAAGCAGTTGACAAAAACGAAATCATCATGGAAAATGGAATAAAAAGAGTTGTATTGACAACGTAACAACCTATCTTCATTAGATTTAATTTTAATAATGGAGGATTATAAAAATGCAATTTGGAAAACACTCCGAAAACACAACAAGAATAAGAGTTGATAATATCCATATAGGGCGTATACATAATGATACTGTGTCTGTATTTGAAACTATCTTAAAGTCTAAAAATATTAGACGGGATGATTGGATTCAGCAACAAATCCTTAAAGATTTTGGGTTTAAATTGAATAAAGAAAATCTTCCTGATTTTGACACGTTAACTCATGAACGACATTATGAGGACAGAGGCGATTGGTTAAGGGATAAAATCAGGCACTTTTTGCAGGAAAATGGAGATCAATCCAACGTGGAATAATTCCTCTCCAGCATAAACTTTGAATGTCTCAAACACAAAAGAGAACGGTAACCGTTCTCTTTTATTCATCTTCTGTAATTAGTGATATTTCTTCCAGTTCTATTCCTTGAGCTTTCAAAGCATCTTTTATTGATGAAGCTATTTTTTGTCTGTACTCTCCCATAGGAATGGCGGCCTCTTCATCTGATTCATTTCGCCATATTTTAATTTTAAAACTCAACGTTCTGTTCACTTATTCACCTGCTCTTATTATTATCATTTTTATGTATTGTTGATATTAA
>JBFWMP010000078.1:11228-12737 GCA_050251575.1 Clostridia bacterium | reverse complement strand
GGTTAATATTATCGATGCAGAAAATCATGATTATACCCATTACAGCATCTTTATTACAGATAAGCTTGGAAGCATCATTGAAAACGCAGGAGGCTATTATGAAGTTGGAAGTGAGGTTGTATTAGGTGGTATTGGAATCTTGAATCCGGGAGAAGAGTACAAGGCTTTTGTACAGACAGTAAAAGAAGAGAATAACATAAAATATGCCGGTGATGCTAAGATTTATACCAATATGATGACAATGCCGCAGATTAACAAGCCATCTCTTCAGAGCATGGAAAGCAATATTAATAATACAATGAAATATGTTAAAAATGATGAACTTAAGCTTAAATATACTTTTGACCAAGAGGTGAATCTAAAGGTTTTTGTTAATAATGTAGATTACATAAAATCAGATGAATATAAAAGCGAATGGCAATTTGATACAAATCTACCCGATGGTGAATATATAGTCTCAGTGAAAGCAATAAACAGAGCAGGAGACAGCTATGAACCATCTATTGCAAAGGCAAATGCAATGTTGCGCAGCAGCTCATCGATAAGTCCGATATTGGCATTCACGGTTGATACTACAATGCCGGTATTAAGGATAGGAAGCTTTACAGCAGACAGCCTTGAAGGAAGTGCTGAAGCCAGAATAAGCAAGCAGACCATATGGCTTAAGAACGGAGTACTCTCGTTAACCGGAATGACAGAGGCCGGCTCGGAGATATTACTTGATGGTTCTTCCCAGGGGATTCGGGTGGAAAGTGACGGTTCGTTTGTTATAGAAAGAAATGTGAGCTTAGAAGGAGCCATTAAGAAGACGATGAATCTAATTGTAACAGATAAGGCAGGAAATAAAAATTCTACAACAATATATGCGGTAGATGGAGATATTTCAGAACTTGAAGCTTTAAACATCAAACTTGATGAAGAAGGAATTTCTAAGGACATAGAAATGGTTGACGGATTAAAGACCATTGTAATGTCAACAGGTGAAAGCATTCGGTTAAGTGCTGTAAACTCCTATGAGATGTCAAACAGCAGCAGAAAAGATTATCGCGTATTATCAGAACAGCTAGATTGGTCGGTAATATACGGAAGCAACTTAATTGATTTTAATGAAGGAGCCGTTTATGCAAAGGCACCGGGTGAAGCTGTTGTTAAGGCTGGAACCTTATCAGCAGGGTTTAAAGAAACACAAGATACAGAAGAAAAATTGGTAAGTACAGAGGATGTAGTGGTGCTTAAAATAATGGGAGAACCTATCTATAATGTACCCAATACAGGTTCCGGCAGCAGTAAGGCTGCACCCCTTGAGGCATCCCTAAAGAGGATTATCGCAGAAATAGGCCAGGAAAATATTTTGAAAACCATTACTTTACAAAAATCCAGACAAGAAAGTATTGTTGTGAATGAAAATTTAAAAATTATAGTTCCAATTTATTCTGTTGATAGTGATGACATTATTGTCATATACAAGCCTAAGAATGCAGGAGAAATGATGTCAAAAGCTAGTGGAAC
>JBFWMP010000078.1:0-11128 GCA_050251575.1 Clostridia bacterium | reverse complement strand
GTGGCTGACACAACATTTAATATAACCAGAGAAGAAGCTGCTACCATCTTATATAGAATTAAAGCAGGAGCATCTGATAGTAACTCTGCAACCTTCATAGATAATGATAAGATTTCTCAGTATGCAGAAGAAGCAATAGCTAATTTTGCATTCAATAAAATTATCAATGGATATGAGGATGGAAGCTTCAAACCTATAAGTAATATCAAAAGGGGGGAAGCAGCAAAAATTATTGCTGAATGGATAAACAAAATCCTTAGGTAATATCTTGATTAAGCTTATCCCAAATATTAAATAGCCTTTCAAAGTGTAGTTTCTTTGGAAGGCTATTTAATATTTGGGGACGTACATTTGTTCAAAAACAGGCACGTCCCCATATTCCCATATTATTTTTAGCAAGCCAGAATATATTGCTCTTTATTATGATTTTTCGGTGGTCATGTGCATAACCATTATGGTATAATAGTTTGTATCGGTGAAATATTGAAAATAAAAAAGGAAAGTAAAAATAGGGGTTGTCAGTATGAAGGTTGGGTTAATCAGATGTATGCAAACAGAGGATATGTGTCCAGCTACAACAGATTTTAAAGTAATGAGGGAAAAGAAATGTGCGTTTGAAGGTGTTGTAGGTGATATTGAAGTAATTGGTGTAAATACCTGTGGAGGTTGTCCCGGCAAAAAGGCTGTAACAAGAGCTGCTGAGATGGTTAAAAGAGGAGCAGATACAATTGTATTGGCTTCCTGCATTACAAGGGGTAACCCGATAGGCTTTGCCTGTCCGCACGCCCAGGCAATGAAGGATGCAATTTCAAAAAGACTGGGTGATTCTATAAAGATCATTGACTATACGCACTAATGAGTGTTGGGACGTGCTAACTTTTGCACATTAATGAGTTCACTGAAATAATTTCAGATGTGTATATGTGCAAAAACACACATGCCTCAGTAATAACAAAAGTATAAATGGGTAAGACTTATAAGGGAAGGACTGAGAAATCAGTCCTTTTTCTTTTTAAGTCGTATATAATAGTATAGTTATAAAAATTAATTATAGGGGTGAGTATGTGCAAGATAAGGAATGTCCGAAATGCGGCTGTAAAGAGATAGGAAGCGGAAAATTAAGCGGTTATGCATCAGTTCAACCAGTAGGTAAAATGTTTTCAATGGGTTCAGAAATAATAGCTAGTATTTGTACAGAATGTGGATACATATTAGAAATGAAAGTGCTTCATCCAGAAAAATTTAAAGGTACAAAGTGATGCGAGGGGGATATTTAGATTGAAAATATTGTTTTTACCATTTATTGCAATATGGAAACTAATAGAACTTATTATAGAAATGACAGGCAGATTAGCAGCGGTTATATTGGGTTTAGTTTTGATGATAATTGGTATTATATTAAGTGTTACTATAGTGGGTGCTTTTGCCGGAGTACCACTGGCAATTTTAGGTTTTACAATGATGATAAGGGGATTCTTTTAATATAATCTAATTTATTGCGTATTTGTAGAAAATTATGAACCAAATATTATTTATGCAATTAAAAGGAGTTAATTATGTGGGAATATACAACAGAAACTTTTAATAGTGTTTTTGATACGGAAAAAAGTTTAAAGAAAAAAAGTAATAAAGTGCTTGAACAGCATGGAAAAGAAGGTTGGGAACTTGTTAACTTTCAATGTGTGGGTGCATTCGGTTCTATGATGGTATTTGTATTTAAAAGAGAAAAGAAGTAATAATAAATTATGAGCATAATGTGAAGCATCATTAGGATTGCGATAATTTCAGGAATAAGATGTTGAGAGATAGGTTGGGATACTTATACATACGGACCATGCGGAGTGCGTAACACCGCTATATAGAACGGAAGGCAGATGTTTTATTTAACTAAAGGAGGAAGGCTTCGTGAACATAAAAGAAATAATATCACAGAGAAAGTCCATAAGAACTTATAAAGAAGAGCCGATTTCGCAAGAGTTAATACAAAAACTAACCAATTATACACATAATGTAAAAGCACCATTCGACACTAAAATGAGATTCAAAATAGTTGGCGTGAATAATAGCGGTTCGGATATGAAACTTGGAACTTATGGAGTTATTAAAGGAGCTAAGACCTTTATGTGTGCAGTAGTAGAGAAAGGGAACAGATACGAGGAGAATGTAGGGTATGCTTTAGAAAAGGTAATATTGTATGCAACATCATTAGGCTTAGGAACTTGCTGGCTTGGAGGAACATTTAAAAGAGCAGAGTTCGGAAAGGCATTAGGGTTACGAGAAGATGAATCGATACCCGCAATAACTCCAATAGGATATGCCAAAGCAAACAGAAGCCTTTTGGACACAATCATGGTAATGGGTGCTGGATCGAAGAATAGAAAAGATTGGATGGAACTGTTTTTTGATAAAGACTTTAATAAACCCCTTAAAAAGGAAGAAGCAGAGAAGTTTGAAGAGGTTTTTGATATGGTTAGAATAGCACCTTCAGCTTCAAACAAACAGCCATGGAGAATAGTTAAGAATGGGAATAGCTTCCACTTCTTTTTATGTAGAAACAAAGGATATGGAAAGGCATTGAGTTTTGATATACAAAGATTAGATATAGGAATAGCAATGTGTCATTTCGAATCTATGATAAATAAGCTTGGAATTTTGGGAAAATGGAATGATAAGGATCCAGGATTAACTAATCCTGAGAACATAGAATATATAATAAGCTACACTATTGAGGATGCGAAATAAATAAGTAGAGACATATGAAGACAGTAACATTTGCTAACTTATTTGCTAGAATAATAAAAAGAAAAAAGCAGATAATAATTTATAATAGATTGAAAAGTTTTATAAGGAGTTTAAGGCTGAAATTAAAAAACGGAAAGGCAAAAGCAAGGTGAATGTTTATGGACAAGAATAAGTCAAAAGATATTAACGCAGACCTGATAAAGGGAAAAACTCAGGAACTCGAACAAAAGAAAAGAATATCGAAAGGATTTTTTAAAAATAATCCGACAAAACCGAAATGAGCCGATTTTAAGGCTCTTTTGACTGTTTGGAAGCAATAAAAATAGTGCGGGTATAATTGGATTATATATTCCTGCACCCATGCACGTAAAGACGGTAGCACTGCTATAGTATAAATGAGTTATGTAAAAATGCATGTAGTAATTTGTTGGGAATAATTATATAATGTTGTTAAACGATAATTAGGAGGTTTTATATGGGATTTTTAGATGGTCTGTTAGGAAACGCTTCAGAGGTAAACATTGGTGAAATTAAAAATGAATATGACAAGATACTTGGAGAAAACGAAAATATTGAAAGAGCTTACAAACTAATAAGAGATATGTTTATTTTCACCAACAAAAGATTGATTCTTGTAGATAAGCAAGGTATTACAGGGAAGAAGTGTGAGTATCATTCGATACCGTATAAAAGTATCTCTCATTACAGTATAGAGACAGCAGGCAACTTTGATCTGGATGCCGAATTAAAAATTTATATTTCAGGGAATCCAGTTCCAATACAAAAACAATTCAATAAAAGTTTAAATATTTATGCTATACAGGCTATTTTATCAACTTATATTTTTGCTTAAAGTAACTACTTTTTTATACTATATCCCAAGGATTATGAGGTCCGGGGTATAAGGAGGGTATTAATTTATGCATGAATGCTATGTGTGTGGAAAACTTGGTAATTTGCAGAAACATCACATTATTCATGGACATGGAAAAAGGAAAGCCTGTGAAACAAAGGAAAGTCTCATAGACATTTGCTTTGATTGCCACTCTTTAGTACACAGAACTAATGATACCAATTTGGATTTTATACTGAAACAATTGCTGCAAGCTGCGTATTTCGAAAAGGGCTATGATGCGGAAAGAGTACGTACGCTAATGGGTGGGAAACTATTATTGATGTAGGATGTTGGAATCGGCACAATATCTTGCTTAAATTAATATGAATAAAAATCAATCATGTTTAATTGATTTTTTTAGGATGAAATGACAGCTTTTATTTTTAAGATAGGGTGGAGATGCTATAATGAATGAAGAATTCACAGAGAAACAATACTTGGAAGCGCGTAAGCAATTTCTATATAAGACGAGAAAAAAACTAAATTGGACAACAGAAGAAATAGCAAAGAAACTAAAAGTCATGGAAACAGAATATGTAAACTTTGAAAGTGGATTAACAAAAGATCTAACAGATTACGAGTGGGAAGACATACAATATTTTTTAACGAATCACTTAAATAGAGTAGAGGGAAAATAATCATTCATTAGTTTGAAGAAATAATACGACATAATGTACCGCAATTTTGCGTTGCATCCCAAAGATGTAAGGACGAGCTTTGCTCGTCCGATTTATTTTTTATGCTGGTTGCCTCGCAGGCGACCACAGGTCGCCCATACACCATTTTTCTGTCGTAGGGACGTATGGAAATACGTCCGTTAAACTGTATTTCCGATGTGTGTCCGTCTATTTGCGTGCATTCCCGGAAGTTTTCAGTTTGGTTAAGCTTGCAAGACCGCGAGCAATAATAGCATATACAATCATAGCAATAATAACAGCTGGTTCAAAAACAAATTGAGTTCCATCAGTATTGGTTACACCTGTCTGAAAGATTCCTGAAAATGGCGCGGTAAGAATTTGTGTGAGTGAATAAATTAATGAAACAAATCCATTGTTTGCATTTGCACCAAGTAATTTAAATAACAGACGGAATACTAATAATGCTTCTATAACGCTTAAAATATAGTAAATAATATTACGGGTTTGTATATGCCAGTGTTCTTCCTCATAAGAGGCAGCACCAGTGTTGTTCCTTACGGAATAAGCTTCTTGTGAAGCAGTACTTGATTCGTTATTTTGTTCATTCAAATCTTTTTTATTTTCCATTTGTACACCTACATTTATATAATTGGTATTACTAGTATTATCTTTAGCGAAAGCATTTATTCAATATTAAATATTCTGGTAAGTTGTATTCTTTACTTAATGTATACAGGTATCGCTGCATAGTGAAATTTAAGTATATTTTTGGAATCTATTGAAATGTCTACAAAAGGGTAAGATAATAAAAGCAGGAAGATATAATTTAAAGTATCGATATGTATACAAGGTGGTGGTGACATTGAATAAAAAGACACTAGTGATTGGCGTTATAGGTGCGGACGTACATGCCATAGGCAATAGGATTTTAGAATATGCCTTTAAGCAAAATGGATTTAATATCGTTAATCTAGGCGTCATGGTATCCCAGGAAGAATATATTAAAGCAGCGGTAGAAACGGCAGCAGACGCGATTTTAGTATCCTCCCTGTATGGACATGGAGAAATAGACTGTCGTGGTCTACGACAGAAATGCGATGAAGCAGGTTTGGAAGATGTTCCTCTTTATGTGGGAGGTAATCTTGTAGTAGGAAAAACACCATTTGAAGAAGTGGAGAAAAAATTCAAAGAAATGGGGTTTTATCGAGTTTATGCTCCAGGTACGCTGCCTGAAATAACAATTGCGGATCTTAAAGAAGACTTGGGAGTTGAGGCAGATGCAGGCAATTCTGTTAATTGATTTTGGAAGTACGTATACTAAGGTTACGGCAGTAGATATTGACAGCGAGTCAATTCTTGGAACGGCAAAAGCATTTACTACTGTCCAAACTGATATCAATGAGGGGCTTGAAAAAGCTATTAATACGCTGTGGGCTCAAACAGGCAGATTGGAATTTGTATCCCGATTTGCCTGCAGTAGTGCTGCAGGAGGTCTTAAAATTATTGCCATAGGTTTGGTGCCGGACTTGACGGCAGAAGCAGCAAAAAGAGCGGCATTGAGTGCGGGGGCAAAGGTATTGAAGGTTTACTCATATGAGTTGAATACTGATGAGATTCAGGAGATTGATAGGCTTAAACCTGATATCATACTCCTTACAGGAGGTACTGATGGAGGTAATAAAAATGTGATTTTGCATAATGCGAAATCAATCTCTGACATGCAAGGAAGCTTTTCGGTTGTAGTGGCAGGTAATAAGTCAGTTGCCCAACAGGCAGCAGGAATGATAAAAAGCTCAGGTAAACAGGTAAGAATTTGTGAAAATGTAATGCCAGAATTTTATGTATTAAATATTGAACCTGCAAGAGCAGTAATAAGAGAGATATTTTTAGAAAGAATAATTCAAGCAAAGGGGCTTTCAAAGGCACAAAGTCTGATTGAGGGAATATTAATGCCTACTCCTTTAGCAGTATTGAATGCGGCATATAAACTGTCGGTTGGTTCCGGTTGCGAAAAAGGTATTGGGGACTTGATGGTTATTGATGTAGGTGGTGCTACTACTGATGTCCATTCTATTGCCGATGGTGAGCCTACACGTCCGGGAGTTATTATGAAGGGTCTCCCGGAGCCTTTTTCAAAAAGAACAGTAGAAGGAGACCTAGGTGTTCGGTATAGTGCATCGGCGTTGACAGAAGCTGTAAGTATAAAAGCAGTTGAGGAATATTCAGGACTAAATACTGCTGCTATAACAAGCTATATTGAAGAAATCACTCGTTTGCCTGAAATGCTGCCTGATCAAAATGAAGAAGCTGCTCGCATTGATTATTCCTTCGCAGCGTTGGCAGCAAAGCATGCAGTAGAAAGACATGCGGGCAAGATAGAAACAGCATATACTCCTTTTGGGGTTACCTATTTGCAGAGCGGAAAAGATTTGACAGCCTTGAATACAGTAGTTGGAACAGGAGGCCCGATAGTGAACAGCGGCAATCCTGCCGGAATACTAAAACAAACACTTTTTAATGATATTGATGCGGCTGTCTTAAAACCACAGAAGGCAGATCTTTTACTGGATAAGAGGTATATCCTGGCTGCCATGGGATTGTTAAGTGAGCACTATCCCGAAATAGCTGTCAGAATCATGAAAAAAGAATTACACGAGCTGTAATGGTCTTTAATTAGATGCAAGAAGTATAATGTGAGTTCATAGTTCTGAATTGGAGGTAGTGGTTAGTTCTCCAAGCTCCGAGCTCCGAACTCCAAGCTGAATGATTGGAGCTGATATTATGAATCTAAAAAATAAAAAACTAGACGAAGGGATATTTAAACAAATACAACAAGAGGTTTTACAGCAGTGGCCTACCGGAAAAGATGTAAGATTTAATGATACTGTAGATTATCATAAAAAAATACCGTCCAAGAAGGTGTTTTCTTATAAGCTTAAGAAGGCAAAAGAAAACGGGGAGACACTTATTCAACCTCGTGCAGGGGTTGCGTTGGCAAATGAGCATATTCAGTTGCTGCAATATCTGGAGACTAAGGGAGAGGCAGATTTGCTTCCTACTACTATTGACAGCTATACAAGGCAGAACCGATATCAAGAAGCTGAGAATGGGATTGTTGAAAGTAGAACTGCATGCAGATCTCTTCTTAATGGTTTTCCGGCAGTAAATCATGGCATTGAGATATGCAGAAAGGTCAATGAGTCTGTAAATGTTCCGGTGCAGGTGCGTCATGGTACTCCTGATGCAAGGCTGCTTGCAGAAATAACAATAGCGGGAGGATTTACAGCCTATGAGGGCGGGGGTATTTCTTATAATATTCCTTATGCAAAAAATGTTTCGCTTGAAAAGACTATTTGTGATTGGCAGTATGTGGACAGATTAACAGGGTTATATGAGGAAGCAGGAATATCAATCAACCGGGAGCCTTTCGGACCATTAACCGGTACGCTGGTACCTCCCTGTATTTCGCATTCGATTGCTATAACAGAAAGTTTAATGGCAGCGGAACAAGGCGTGAAAAATATTACTGTTGGGTATGGACAGTGCGGGAATCTGCTGCAGGATGTAGCTGCAATACGCACGTTAGAAGTTTTAACAGAAGAGTATTTGAAGAAATATGGATATAATGATGTAATAGTTACTACCGTGCTGCATCAGTGGATGGGAGGGTTCCCTCAGGATGAAGCAAAAGCTTTCGGTGTAATTTCTTGGGGAGCTGCTGCTGCTGCACTTGCTGGCGCAACTAAAGTGATTGTAAAAACTCCGCACGAAGCGATGGGAATACCTACTAAAGAAGCGAATGCAGATGGCTTGAAAACTACCAAGCAATTGGTAACTATGCTGGCTGATCAAAAGATGCCGCTTACTCATGAACTGGAAGATGAAATGAACATGATTAAGATAGAAACCCGTAGTATTGTCGATAGAATGTTTGAGTTAGGAGAAGGAGATATAACAGCAGGTGTTCTCAGAGCGTTTGAATCAGGTGTGATTGATGTACCCTTTGCACCTAGTAAACATAATTTAGGCAAAATATTACCTGCAAGAGATAATGACGGAGCAGTACGTTTGTTGGATTACGGAAATCTTCCTTTTGATAAAGATGTTATAGAATTTCATAAAAGGAAGATAGAAGAAAGAGCACGATATGAGAAAAGAGATGTCAGTTTTCAAATGGTGATTGATGATATCTATGCAATTGGAAAAGGAAGGTTGGTAGGAAGACCAAGATAGCAATGCGCCAAGCTCCGAGCTCCAAGCTCCAAGCTATACAGTATATAGATCTTGATAGATAGGAGATGTGTTATGAAAATAAAAGATGTGATATGCTCAAAGGGCAGAACAGGTTTTTTCTTTGATGATCAGAGGGCGATTAAGGGCAACGCAGTTCCCGATGGGGCTACTTATAAAGGAATGCCGATTACTGAAGGGTTTACGGCAGTGAGACAGGCTGGAGAATCTATTTCCATAATGCTTATATTAGAGGATGGACAGGTTGCTTATGGAGATTGCGCTGCGGTACAATATTCGGGGGCAGGAGGAAGAGATCCATTGTTTTTAGCAGAAGATTTTATACCTGTTATTAATAAGCATGTTGTCCCGATATTAAAAGGCAGAGAATTGAATAGTTTTAAGGAGTTAGCTCAGGAGATTGATAAATTTATTAATCCTGACACAGGCAGGCAAATTCACACGGCACTTCGATATGGTATCACTCAGGCTATATTAGATGCAGTTGCAAAAAGTAAAAGAAAACTTATGACACAAGTAGTTGCACAAGAGTATGGTACCGAGGTCTCGAAAAATGGGATTCCTATCTTTACGCAATCTGGAGATGAACGATACACTAATGTGGATAAAATGATTATAAAAAGAGCAGATGTATTACCGCATGGTCTTATTAATAATGTTAAAACAAAACTAGGGGAGAATGGTGAATTATTATTTGAGTATGTAAAATGGCTAAGAGATAGAGTAGGCGCATTAAAGCCTGACGATAATTATCAGCCTGTACTGCATATTGATGTTTATGGTACTATTGGAATTGCCTTTGATAACGATTATAATAAAATGATAGATTATTTCAAGCAGCTTGAACAAGCTGCCTACCCTTTGCGGCTGAGGATTGAAGGACCGATAGATGTAGAGGAAAGAGAAGGACAAATGCTTGCATTAAAAGAGTTAACCCGGTTAATAGATGAAAATAATATTAATATTCAAATTGTTGCAGATGAGTGGTGCAACACGTTAGAGGATATCAAGTATTTTGCTGATAATCGAGCGGGACATATGATACAAATAAAAACACCTGATCTGGGTGGAATCAATAATACTGTTGAAGCTGTATTATATTGCAAGAAAAAGGGAGTAGGAGCATATCAAGGTGGAACTTGCAATGAAACTGATCGTTCGGCACAGGTTTGTGTGCATATAGCTATGGCAGCACAGCCGGATCAAATACTTGCAAAGCCAGGCATGGGCGTAGATGAGGGATTCATGATCGCATATAATGAGATGCAAAGAATATTGACCTTGAAACAGTGGAAAGTGAACAGTGGGGAGTGGGGAATATAGCTAGGGTTGTATATTCTATTTTATCGTTCAATTGTTATTTAGTAAAAGATTTTTCCACTATCCACTCCTCACTCCCCACTGCCCACTATTAAGGAGGTTTTCACATGGCAATTTCTTTAATGCAGGAATCGTTAATGTATGCTGTATATTTTGCACCCAGAGGGAAGGAAAGATTATTGAATCTTGGCCACCAGCTTGCCCAAAGGCATTTGAGCCCTTTGGACCGGCTTATAGGCTTTATCGGTGATGCTGGTGCAGGGAAGTCCTTATTGATAAGAGGGATGTTTCCCGGATTAGAATTAACAAATGATGATCAGGGAATTAACATTCGCCCTTTACCTTTGCTGAAAAACATCGATAGAGGTTTTTTTAGCAGCCATACTTATCATATAGATGTTAGATTTGAATCGGCATTTACACAGATGCATCTATTAGTTGATGCGATAAAAAAAGCAGTAAGTCAGGACAAAAGGATTATCATTGAACATTTTGATCTTATATATCCGTATCTTAATCTAAATGCAGAGATACTCATAGGTATTGGAGAAGAGGTAATAGTGACACGTCCGAGTGTTTTTGGACCGCAGCCTCAAGATATTGCCGATATAGTGTTTGGATCAATCAGATACAGGAAAATGGCTCACACGGCAGAAGATCTTACGAGTAAAGTATTGGAGCAGGAATACGGTATGATACAACCTCGACTTCATGGTGATGTCAAGCATGGCTTCGTATTGGAGTTTAATGAAAAGCCGGATATTGACATTTCAGAAATTGAAAAGAAGGTTCAGACATACATTAAGAATGAGATAGATATCTGTTATTTCGATGATAATCATATTCGAATCGGAGATTGTGAACAATATCATTGTACCGGACCAAGGATTCATGTCAGGAATTCGGGGGAAATTGAAAATTTTCGTTTGTTAAAAGAGTATAAGTATGATCCGATTTCTAAAGTATATAATTTAGTTGGTTTAGTAGGAGAATATCGGGCAGATTTGGATGATTTAAATAAGCTGACTATTTAATCTCTTTACTACCTTGGGATTTTATGATATATTGTTATTAATGGATAAACTTGGTGTATCTTGCGTATAATTTGGATATAATATCTGTTAAACTATATTTTTCTTACATATTTACTATGCCTTTTGTATGAAAATAACGAGTAGAGGATGATGATAGTGGCTGAGAAAAAAACTGGTCAGGGGTTAATGTATAAGGGGAAACCATTAACTAGGAAAGGTGATATGCTCTATTACGGAAATTCAGCTGA
>JBFWMP010000077.1:0-12910 GCA_050251575.1 Clostridia bacterium | reverse complement strand
TTAAAGCGGGCTGATGCGGTTAGAGTGACATCAGTCCGCTTTAATCTGCACCATTCACGCGGGGGTCATGCCAACTGGTAACCACCTTGTGGTTCTTTGTTCGACAAGATTAAATCGGCGCGCCTCAGCAGCGTGGATACCTGCTCCAAGTAGATTTTCGAGATACCCAGCTTTTCGGAAATGTCAGGGAGGATCATACATTCGCCCGGCACATAGTCGGCGGCCATTGTGATGGTGGCGGCCAAAGCATAGCGACCTCTGGCAGAAATTTTCATGCTTTTAACCTCGATCTCAATTTATCACGATCAGATCACGGTTAACGCATGAAGTAAATTTATTCCAGACAGACTATTAATATAAAATTTAGAAACTGTCTGAACCATAGATAAATCAATGGTTCAGACAGTTTTTTTGTTGAAGCTTAAAGTAAAATAAAGGCAAACAAGGGGACAGGTAACGTGTTTGATATCAGTTCAATTTTATGATACAATCTTATCTTTGACAGTTGATGAAAAGATAAGGCTTGGAAATCCTTGTGAATAGGGGAGTCAGACAAATAGGGACGATAGGACAAAAAGCGGACAAATAGGCACGTCAGGCTGTCGAGAAACTCTCCATAAAATGTAAAACAATGCTTACTCCACCTGAATTTTATGATATAATAAATGTACCAAAATACAGATGGGAGTAAGCATTATGAGCTTTACAAAAGGAACTAGCAGAGACCAAATTCAAATACCTTCATCCCTAGATGAAATGATAGCCAAGGACAATCCGGTAAGGTTAATTGACAAATTTGTTAATGGTCGTGATCTACTAAAACTTGGAGTTGCTTCTGCTAAACCTAATAAAACAGGTAGACCTCCATATGCACCTGATGACTTACTAAAGCTTTGGCTATATGGTTACAGGTGGTATAACATACCTTTGGCACTGTTAAACATTACCTTGAAAATGAAGTTAATCTTTTTGCTATTATTTTTAACGCTATCTTTTAATACCCTGAAGCAGGATTTTAAAATGCTCGAGTGCCTGATCCCTATAATCAAAATGGGGATATCTTATACACCATTCAAAGGTAATTCCTCTTAAAGCCAAAATGGAATGATTTGCAACTAAGTCAATATCAATATCCGGCTTAAATTCCTCTTTTTCAATACCCATGCGAATAACATCTCTAAAGATTTTATATAGGTCTCTATCAGACCCTAATAAAATTTCAGAACTGATTGACCCTGCTAACAAAGCTTCATATACCTTTTTCATTAGGTCAAAACCAATCGTGTCAGAAATAATGCCGGCTATTCCTTCAACCAACTTTATAAGAATATCTGAAGCAGAAGCATTTTTAGGAAATGATTTAACATAAGACTTATAATCTAAATCCAGTTCATTTACAACATCAGAAATTAATTCAGCGACTAAGGCTAATTTTGATTTGAAATGGACATAAAAGGTCCCTTTTGATACCCCGGCATAATTTACAATGGAATCTATACTAACATTATCTATCCCATGCTTTCTGAAAAGGGAGTCCGCGCTTTTGTATATTTTATTTCTTGTTTCTAAGGCATTAATAGTTCTATTATTTACATTTTTGCTCATACGTAGTCCTCCATCATACAAATGTTTACAATACCATACATATGTTGACAATAATCTTTTAAATATTATATAATGACTATAGTCAGTGACTGCAGTCATTATATAATTATATCATAAAAATTCGGACAGTAAACTTCAAAAACATTGTCTTATCTAATACTTTTATAATTCTGCATTCTAAGACTTCTAATGTAAAGACGAATCCATATAATTATTCCAGCTAAAATTTTATAAATTATATATCTGTTAGTTAATTTAACATTAAGATAAAGATGGGAGAGGGTAGTGTGAAGGTTAATATAAGTCCATTAAAAAGATCTATAGCTATTGTACTCATAACATTAATTTTTACTACTGTAATACAGCCTATAGCTGAAGCTGGCAATGCACAGGTTAACATGAGGGTTTATTTTAAAACAGGAGATACTAAAAATGCAGGAACCGATGGAGATGTATATTTATCTTTAATAGACCGGGATAGTATGGAAACTAGAAATAATGTGGATACTCCTAATTATGACGATTTCGAACGGAATGATTATAGGGGTTATACTGTCAGATTTAATAACGCGCCTTGGATGATTAAAAAAGTAAAGCTTGATTTTAACGATTCCAACGGTTGGAAATTAGACTATTTTAATCTGGCTATTCCAAAGCTAGATGGGAGTACATATTATACCATGCCTTTCAATGTGTATAAATGGATGGGTTCCGACGACGGGAACACTTATCGGATAACATGGGATTTAAGTGGTCTTGAAAGGAGTATTTATTCTCATCCTGTAAGCTCAATGAACAAAACTATTTCTTTTACAGAAGATAATGCTAACACATACTTTGGAAAAACTGTATCTAATCCTTCTTGGGGCGTCTATTATAATAGCGAGAAAAAAATAACAGATCAATACGGAACATATTTTCCAAACAGCTACAGTAATGCTGATTCCCCGGGAGATATCAGGCTTACTGCAGATAGCAGACTTAAGAATAGTACTGATTATACTTTTGTTCAAGATCCCTCCTATTTTACCTTTCAACCCTATTCACAAATATGGGCAACCATGAGAAATCTACAGATGGATACCGTCAATTTTCAATTTGAATGGAGATTCCCAGCAAGAAGCACATGGGATCCAATAAAAAAATCTACCCTGACATTAAAAAGAAAAGTATTCCACATTGGTCAAGATAATATAACAATACCGGCTGGATATGGAGAAAAGATATCTACAGATAACTATTTCTTTAATAATAATAATGGAAAGGTTCAAATTAATGGAGTAATATCCAATAACGTTGGCATGAATAATGCTGCTTTAGCTCAAAATTTTAATGGAAATGCCTACCTCATTAAGGGAAATTATGATGCTTATACAAGGGATGGGAATAATAATATCATATATGCACCTGAGGACAAAATATGCAGTCTTAATATCTTGAAGAGTAATAATAATGTTATTTTTACCGGTACTGTGCCTGAAAACTATACTACGGATGATCAGGGATTAAGCTTGGTTGTAGAAAATATAACCTCAAGTGATTATGTTTTAGAGGACACCCTGCAAGATGGAACCAAGGTAGTTGGCAGGTTGTATAAATATTTCTCTGAGTATAATGTAGACACCTTATCCCCTGCCTTTGAAATTGCCGAAGATAGTGACGATAGTGTATCAAACTTTGCTCAAAGCCATGGGTTTTATATTACTTCAAATGAAGCCATGAAAAACAGTTTAGCAAGTTATAGGCTGCTGGATCAATATAATCAACCTGTTAATATTACCCCCTATTCAGGCACAGGAACAGGCGGGAGTGTTCAAGTCGTTCCGGTATCCCCAAGTATTATTGAAGGGGCAAAGGTCAACCTAAAATTAACTGACTCCATTGAGGGGATGTATACCCTTAAAATAGATGGATATGATAGTGCAAATAATTACGGCAGCACCAGCATAGAAAATGTGAAACTTGATAATAAAGCACCTGCCGTTAATATTACACCTGCCTACTACCCACGTGCAGCAGATGGCAGTAAGAGAATTGACTTTGATTTCGAAATTAATGATATATCCGATACAGGAAGAGTATACTATTGTTTCGTTAAATATGGAGACCCTATACCGGAGAAGGGTTCGGATGGATGGGAATTTCTTCAACAAGGAGCAGCCAGTTCTACTGCAGTTTTAAAGGTGGCAGCAGAAGAAAATTTCATGGGCAAGCTATACTATTATACTACCGATGACTCCGGTAATGACTCATTCCTAAAGAGCGGCAGATATTACAGCTTTGGCAATATCTATCTATATAATGAAAGTGCCAAGGGGTACATAGAAATAGCGGATATGACACCTGGGTTATCCTCTTATGAAATTACCTTTGACGATAATGATGGAAAGGATTCTTTAGAATATAGATGGGTAGACAAGAATACAGTACCAACAGGATTTGTTCAGGACTATAGAGGTTATGTACAAGACAATCTGGGGAATTACCCTGACATAGGAGCAGCAGTACATACCGGTGATGATGGCAATGAATATACCCTTGACGGTACATATGAATTAGAATGTAAGGTTACGAATTCCACGAGTGGAGAGACTAATTCTTATTCATACACCTTTGTATTTGATAATTCCAATCCTGCCATTGAGCTGCCTGTATGGACAAACGGGACAAGAATCAGGGAAACTCAACAGGCTGCAATACGAATCAGGGATAAAGGCACCCTTCAATCGGCGAGTTATGAAATCGTTGATATGAATAATATTTCAATCGGTGCAGAACCGGTAGCATTGCCGATAGACCATAATGGTGATGTAAATGCAGTAATTAATCTTGCTGTATCAGATGAGCTGGGAACAGGAATCTATGGAATCAAAATAAATGCAACAGATGTAAACGGCTATTTCACTACCGCAGGTTATGGCTTTTTGGATGGCAACCCGGAAGCATTTAATGAATATGATTCCTCCTATTACAATAATTCGGCTATGAGATTTGCAGTTAGAACCGGCAGGCCTGTTTTAGAGCTGAAATCCGTAAGCGGAGATACCGTAGAGAATTTATATGACAACTATTATATTACAGGTACGAGCAATTACACAATTCATCTTAATGCCGAAGAAATCATGAATAATATTGGAGATTTTAACTACAGCACATCCCTTAAATATCAGACATCATCAGACGGGGTTAACTGGTCCCAGTGGAAAAACGGCGGAATAATGAGTAATGATACGAGTACGGATACCAGCTCTCTGGATTTTTCAGTATATACTCCATATTCCTTAAATGATATAGCAGATAATACTATTTACATTAGAGCAGCATGTTATAACGGCTCGGAGGAATTTTCCGTGACTCCGGATTCAAAATTCATAAGCTCTCCTGTAGCGGTAACGATAAAGCTTGATAAGTCATTGGCAGAATATGATATCAAATATAATATGACTTATAGAACCAACCAAGATGTTATTGCTGCGTTAACAATCAATGATCATTCAAATAAAATCTATACTGTAACAAGCAGCAATCCCAATATTACCGTATCAGATGCAGTTTATGCTGCGGTACTAACCATTTCAGATAATGTAAACACAACTGTAGAAATAGAAGATAATTTAGGCAATATTACAGAAGCGCCGGTAAGGGTGGATTGGATAGATAAGGAACCGCCTGCTATGATTTTAAATAGTAAGAATATTATCGATTCAGGCGCAAGAAAGGATGCAGAAATCAGTACAACAGTAAAAGAAGCTTTGTCCAATAGAACAAGGTTTGCATTGATGAACCATGAAGGAGCTCCAACCCAAGAGGATTTCACTTTATTTGAAAATTTGTGGAAGGAAGAAAAAATAAAAGTTGATGTGATTTCATCAGAGAAAGATTATGGAGAATATGATGAGACCTATAATATAACAATCCGGGGAGTCGATGGAAGCTACTACCTTGGATATAGCTCTGAGGATACATTAGGAAATACGATTTCAACATCCATACCGGGAGGCAGCATATCTCTCAAGGATGCAGAGATTGAATTCCAAGGGGTTACCTATAATCCCACAGTCACAAAATCCTCTACGGCAGCGAAGCTTAAATTCAATGTGCCTGTTGCAGTTTTACCTCAAGACTTGGTCACAGCTGATTCTATCGAGAATTTGGCATTAGCTAAGGAATATGGCAGATCTATGGATGCAAGGTATGCACTTGAGCATGAATTTGCATATAGGGAAATCGGTGATAGAACCTATTATGTATGTGACCAAGCAGGAAGAACGAAGGAAATCAAATTTTCTGTGGAAGGAGTACAATTCATAGAAGGATTTGAAAATATCGTTGAATATAGGCTTGATGGAGAGCCAATAACCATTAATGACGGCGACTGGATAGGGATTGATAAAAATGGGGCCCTGCAGGTATTCATAACACCAAATCCTGAATATGCTGCGCAATACTTTTATATTTCAAAGGAAGATGACAGTCTGGAGACGAATGATATGGTAATTAATCAAGGATTGAGTTTAATTACTGCCTATATTCCTGATGAAGTGTATAGCAGTGTATACGGCTCCGTCTATGGTAATATCTATGATTCATTAGTATTTGATGTACAGATAAACGGAAGTAATTTAAAGAAAGCTCAGTTTTATTCCTATACGATGGAAGGTTTCATTGAGGAGAGAGAACAAGCAGAGAATATAGCCATAGAAAAGGTTGACGAAACGGCACCGGAGGTAACGTGGATACTATCTAATACAGCTCCGACAAACAAAGCTGTAAATGCATATATTCGGTTCAAAGATATAGAAAGTGGGATAGCGAAAGTTGAAGAAAAGGATTCGGCTGGCAATTATGTTGTCATTCATGAATCGGAGTATGTAGATAGCGGTCAAATCATCCGTCTAATCAATGACAAGGATGATTATAAAACCATTCGAGTAACAAATAAGGCAGGATTAGTTACAATGCTTGATGATATATGCGCTCCTAACATTGATAAGACACTAATAACAGAGGGTGAACACTATAAAGTTGAATATTTCTATGAGAATTATGCCGGCGAATGGCTCCCGATAGTAAACGGTAACTGCTACAACAAGGTCAAGGCCGTTATAGTTCCGGCAAAGGGAATCGAAAAGGAACTCTATATTGACAATAACAATGGCAGCTTTGAGAAGATATTGACAAGCAGCATTCAATCCTTCTCCTTTGATATCAGAGATACTGCAGGTAATAGAGCTGCAATGGCGGTTGAATACAATAAATATGATATAGAGCCGCCTGCTATAGACCACAGCATTAGTCCGACAGCGAAAACCAATAAACCGGTAACGGTGACAATAGCCGCACAAGACACTCTAAATGCCATAGCCCATTGTGAACTATATTATTTAAAAGATAATAACCTTGAGCCTATTGAAGTCATGGAGGTAAGCCATGGATTATTTAAGGGACAGGCAAGGGATAGCGGACAATATGTGATATATGTTTGGGATGAAGGTGGTAATAGGGCTACGAAAACATTTGAGGTTACAAATATAGATTATTCTCCTGTAACAATGACACGACTAACCTATAGTACACCGCCTACGATGAAAACCAGTCAAACTGTAGTGGCGACTGTGGACTCCTTTAATAAAGACAATGTTTCAATACTGGGAGTTCAACCGGTAGAAGGTACATCCTTAACCCAAAATGATATAGTATATTCTATGGATTCAAGAAGCATTCGATTTAAGAAAAATGGGTCGGTTGAAGTGTTCTTTACAGATGATTATGGTAATATTGGCGGACAAATAATTTCAGTAGAAAATATAAGTACGACACCGCCACAATGCAAAGGTGTATTTGAGCTTGCTGATAATCTAACATATGCCACCATATCCTTTGAATCATTATTATCTGAATCCGGGCAGCCTTTAGAAAGAGATTTGAGCAAGATATATGTGGTGTCTGGCTTAATGAACTCTGCGGCAACAGTTACCGCAGAGGAGGCACAAATCATTGTAAGGGATAACGACACCTACAGCTTTATCTTGTCCGACGAAGTAGGAAATTCTCAATATATTAGTGTAGCAGTAACCGGAATAGATAAGGAGCCTCCAAAGGTAACCGCTGTTAAATGGGATTATGAGTATTTGAAGGAAAACAGCTCCACCGGTGACTTTACTGCCGATAAAGAAACAGGCATAGAAAATAAACCGCTGGAGGAAGGGTATACCTTATCAACTGGCACCTTACCGGAAACCAATAATGATGTAGAGGTTACTGTAGTGACCGACAAAGAAATAACTCAAATCGGCAGCTTTGATAGAACCCCTAAAAAAGAGACTACCTTTGTATATCATGACAACGGAGTATTCAGCTTTAATTTGGAAGCACTAAATGAGACAAGTGTATTGTATGGAGTAAATGTAGAGTTAATTGACAAAACAAAACCGGTTATACAATTTAGCAATACAAATGAGCTCATCTTTATAGAAGGGGATACAAGAGAAGAATCAAAATATGATATTTCGAAGCTCTATGATTTTACAGCTTATGATATGAGGAATGATGAACCTGTTGAGATTCCCAAAGAGAAGGTAAAGATTGATTTTGGAAGCTTTAATCCAAATGATATAAGCAAAAATGTATTTAATAGAAATAGTCCATACTATATTACTTATCAGGCAGCTGATAGTGCAGGGAATATTACACAGGCTGCAAGGACAATAAGATTGGTTGCCTTTAATGATACCATTGCCTTGATAAATCAAATGATGCCTAATTCAAGCAATATGGTAGCTGTTAACGGTAATGAATTTACCGTATCATTAAAAAACCATAGCGGTATGTCGTATGTGAAATACGAAAAGGGATTGTATACGATAGGAGAAATGAAATATATCGGAGAGGGTATAAACGCAAATACCGACGGTACCTTTACTGTCAAGGTAAATGAAAGCGGATGGTATACGGTAAGTGTGCAAACGGATAGAAAAGACTTTTTCAATATTCAGGTTTACATGAATACCGAAGGAATCGAAGAATAGTAAAGGGGATGTAGATTATGAAGACTTTCAATAGAATAGTATCTTGTATATTGTTATTTGTGTTATTAACAGTATCCTTCCCAATAGAAGTGTTTGCTGTACCCAAGAGTGATGGCATAGTATCAATAAATAACGGATACATCAAATACTCAATCAATAAAAGAACAGGCGGCTTCAACATCAGTACACTGGAGGGTCATCCTCAGAAAAAGTATGATAATAATATCCCTTTATTATTCAAGGAGGATATTCATAGTACAGAAACATCATTTACTACCATTAGAATCGATGGAGAAGATTATGTTTTCGGACAAGACTACGGTTGGTTCGGGATAGAATCTAAGCTTTATGAACCTGTAGTAAGTAATGTGGACAAGACCATCATTACAAAGTGGGTTATTAAAGGGATAGAGGTAACCCAAAAAGTAGCTATATCCGGTGATAAAAACAATGATTTGTGCGGAAATGCCGGAATAACCTATGAAATAAAAAATACAAATTCCGTATCAAAAGAGGTGGCCATTAGGTCTTTACTTGATACTGCTCTTGGGGAATTAGATTCTCCCTATATGATATCAGGATATGAAACTTTACCCACTGTTATAGAAAGAGAGTTTGCCGGTGCTGGTGTACCAGACCAAATCAGAGGCTTGGATTCCTTAACGAATCCTGTTATGATGAATTATTCCATATTAAAGGGGTGGTCTGATGGGGCTGCTCCTGATAGGGTAATCATAGGACATTGGGCAAACCTGGCGAATACAAGATATGATTACACACCAAATAAGAATTGTGATTTCAGTAATTATTCCAGTGTTTACAAAACTCCTGACAGTGCTTTGGCATTTTATTGGAATAAACGAAACCTAGCTCCTAATACAACTCGGAAGGCTGAGTTTTTATATGGAATAGGAAATTTCTCAAGTCAGCTAGTCAGCACAAATGTCAATATAAATATGGATGTTGACAGGGTGTTTACTACCGGCGACAAGAAGGGCTATGAAAACAATGGAATATTCGAGGTAAGGGTAGAGGTGGATAACACGGTTGACAATGCCAAGGATATAGGTTTTGCTACATTGAGCTTATCTCTTGAAGAGGGACTTTCTATTGTGGAGGAAGAAATTGCCGAGGATTATAATTTGGCAACACAAAAAGACTTATACATAGAAAATATCCCTGCCGGGACCATTACTCAAAGGTATTGGCGTATAAAGGCAGAGCCGCAAACAAGCATTTCTGCCAGGGAAATATCAGTAAGTCTTCATACGACCACCACTGACCCGGTAACGGCAAGCAGATATGTAATTCTTCCTTCAGTAACAAGCAACCTGCCTAATATTAGCTTTGATACGGTTACTCCTAATAAATTTTACATTTTAGGAGACAAAAACGTAAATATAACGGGTAATCTGGAGGCATTCAAATCTCTTGCAGGAAAGGCAGGCTGGGATTTGTATTTAAGGCATGTGGCCACAGGTGCTTTAACCAAGATTAAAAAGGAGCAGATAGCCTTTACAGGGGATCAATTAAATACTCTTTCTTTTACTACAGAGGAAGAATTAGTTGTAGGAGAGTATGAAATTGCATTTCATTTTATCGATAATCAGTTGGTAAAAGAATTTACCTCGGAAATTACTGTTAAACAGAGAATTGAGGTGAATCTGGATAAGTCCTTAGAAAACAAGTCCTATGGCATCGTTACCGTAGTTAGATATGATACGGATAAGTACAAGTTTGTTACCTTCAGGAATGAAGAAGAGCTTATAAAATATAGAAATGATAACAAGTTAAATAACTTCTATTGCAATGAAAAGGAAATGCTTTTGGAGGTAAGGGGTAAAATACAGGAATTTAAAGAGGATGTTGGAGAAAAGGAAACGATCTATTATGCTGCAGATCCGAATATCTCCGAGGTTACAATAAATAATGTGGTTCAATACAAGGGCAGTGAACCCCTTATACTAAAGTCTGATGACAATGGAAATATTAAAGTTAGCGGCAATGGAGAAATAAGTGTTGTTGATCATCTTGTTTTCTGGAATTCCGGTTTTAATATTCAATTCAAAACCGGACTCATCCATACCCTCTCATCTGATAAGATTAGCTTCAGCGGCGGTCAGATTAGGGATGTACTCATTGAATATACGGGAATAGGCAGAATCATTCAGAATATCCACGGCACTACTATTGACCTTAAATATGGGGTATTGACCGAAAATTGGACGGCTAAAACGAATCAAGGAAGAGAAGGATATGCAATTAATTTT
The DNA here is from genome assembly GCA_050251575.1 of Clostridia bacterium. GTDB lineage: Bacteria > Bacillota > Clostridia > SK-Y3 > SK-Y3 > X23. The sequence goes on along the minus strand of JBFWMP010000077.1, from coordinate 2,007 downwards.
GGTGGTAAAATAGCACTTGCCTTTTTAAAGGATAAGGATGCCAAGAAGGGGGGCAAAGGCACTGGTTCTTCCCCTGGAAATAATAAAAAAAGTCAATTCGATGAGGGATCGGTCACTGCAAATATAGAAAATATTCTCTACGGTGAAGACGAGGATGATGTTGAATTCTTAGGCATAAATGCTACAGCAAAGGTTGTACTGCCCAAAAAGGCTTTTGGTGGATTTATCAATAACCCTCCGGGGGTTTATGGTGAGTTAACCATTAATACACTAGAGGACATCTATGCTGTCGGTGCTGGGGTAAAGCTTCAGGTTATTGAATGTATCGGTGAGCTGAGATTAAAATTTGTAGAGATTAATGGTGTTTTGTCACCAATACCCGATAAGATCTACTTTTTTCTTTCAACCAAAAAAGGTGTTCCTATAGCTCCTCCAACTTTATATTTGACCGGCTTTGGCGGAGGCTATGACAATCTGGCCGATAGCTTAACTGACAATTACGTGGGCTCCTTACCCCCAATCACTCTGCTGGCAGATGCAAGAATTAAAGCAGTTGAGGTTTTAGAGGGTGATTTTTCATTAACCTTAAGCTTGTCAGGTATGAGCCTGGCAGGAGTATTATCTCCCCGTAAATATCCGGATATGACCATAAATACCGGGATAAGCACACGCTGGGTTGAGCCTTGGTATTTAAGCATGTACGGTGATATAGAGGTATTTGAAACAATACGAGGGGGAGTATCCATAACAATTGCCAATGACTATTTCTATGGATATGGATATGTTAAATTATTTATTCCAAGTAGTATCCCTATTGTAGGAGGCAAAGAATTAGCCAAGGTTGAAGCTGCAGTAAGCAAGACAATGGTGGGTATGAATATAAAAGTACTTTTTGTAAAGCTTGGTGTAGTGTACTATTGGGATAGCGGTGATGTAGATTTTGGAGATACCATAGATTTAGGCGGTATGGTTAAGGCAAGGAGATTTAGTGCTATGGATACTGCGAAGCATGTAGAGGAAGCTCCCTTCGGCTCTAAGGAGAAGACTTCAGTAGCTATGTATGGTACAAATGTGAAAAGGCTGACCTCAAGTCATGTAGAAGAAGCACCACTGAGAGGTACGATGAGGATGTTAAAAGCCCCCGCGTTTACCAGCAGGATTCAAAAGAATGTAGTTTGTGCCGGATCCGATGCTTTGATTTTTGCAGTACCCTATGAAGGCTTAGTTATTGCAAATAAAGATAGAATTACCCTTACTAATCCGGAGGGTAGACAAATTGAGCTTAAGCTTGATGAGAGTTTAGACGGTGGGGAAGAAGGGAATTTCTTAGTACAAAGCATGGATGGAAATAATAAGATCATATTTATCTCGGTAGTAGACTCAAGCGATATAAAAGATGGAACTTGGACAGTCAGCTCATATGATGAAGCAATTGCAGTAAATGACTTTGAGGTGAATGCAGTTGACAATATTCCTGAGTTGAAGGCGATAAACCTAGAAAAGAGATTAGATAATACTTCAAACAAATTCAATGTGTCATGGGATTTCGATAGTGAAGGAAGTAAGCTGGATAATGCAACAGTAGATATATATCTTACGAAAAATAAAAATGCTTATGAGGCATCTAAAGAAAATGGAGCAGTAAACCCGGAGAATCTAGGGGTGTGCATTGGACAATATCCTGCAAGAGATAAGAAGGCAGCTGTAAATATTCCTGACACATTGAACAGTGGAACCTACTATATGATATCTGTTCTTACCTTAGATGATTGCGGACCGAGTATCCTTACCTGCGATTCTGAAATAATATTTCAGAACAAAAAGCTTCCTGCTCCTGTAAAATCTGCTGCAATTGAGTACAGTGGCAACGGAACAATCAGGGTTAATATTATCGATGCAGAAAATCATGATTATACCCATTACAGCATCTTTATTACAGATAAGCTTGGAAGCATCATTGAAAACGCAGGAGGCTATTATGAAGTTGGAAGTGAGGTTGTATTAGGT
>JBFWMP010000076.1:9657-12983 GCA_050251575.1 Clostridia bacterium | reverse complement strand
ATTATAAGCTCATTCTCACTCCATGCTTCTTTAGCCACTCTTTCCGCTGTTTATAATCCGGCAAGATAGAAGCTACCATATTCCAAAAATCTTTTGAATGATTCATATGAAACAAGTGACACATTTCGTGAACAACGAGATAGTCTAACACCGATGCTGGAGCCATAATGCATTTCCAGTTGAAATTCAGGTTTCCCAATGAAGAACAACTTCCCCATCGCTTTTTTTGCTCTTTAATCTTGATATTTTTAGGGGTTTTGTTTAACTTATGGCTGTAATATGCTACCCGTTCTCCGATCTTTTCCTGTGCTTTACTTCTATACCATTGTTCCATAACCTTATAGAGAATGGCTTCATCTGTTGTAGACGTAGATATGACAAACTTATCATCTGTAAGGCTTACGATAGGCTTTGATACTGTAGGCTCAATAACTATCTGCAATCGATAGTTTAACCCCAGATACATAAATACTTCACCGTTTACAAACTCCTTTTTAATAGGTTTGTATTTTATATCCTTTACTTCAGAAAGTTTTCGGACAATCCAACGACTTTTGGTCTTTACCTGTTCAAGAACCTTTTGCTCACTCAGGCCCATGGGTGCTATTACAGTAACCACATTAGGAGGCTCAATCCGTATCTCCAGTGTTTTTCTCTTTTTATATATTAGATCAAATTTTATAACGTTTGTACCATATTCAAACGATAACTTCATAAATCACCTCAAACAAATTTTATTTTATTACTGCACTGCTTCTTACTATGGTCATACAGATTATTTTGAACATAAAAAAACAATCACCCTGTCGGTCGAACACGGGATGATTATTCCTACTTAGGCTAACCGTTTACCGGTTAATTAATTACATGGCTGACGTGTTAATAGCACGTGGACTTATTATTATCTTACTTGTATTATAATACCCAATATCAATAAAATCAACCGCTCATCAATACTTTTTTGTAAAATTTACCACATTCTTATAAGTTTTAAATGAATATTTTAATTACATAATAATCATATTGCTTTTCTTTATATATATAGCAAAAAACGCCCGGTTTCGGACGTATTTCACATGTATTAAACGAGCAAGTCTATAAGCCGAGTTCTGTATTTGACGATCATCTATCTAGGCCGTACATTTCTGTATGGCTCAAGCCACCTACCGGGAGACGCCGGGCCGACGCTGTACCTCTAAAGTACTTCTCCTCTATACGGTGTTGCTCCAAGTGGGGTTTACATAGCCGATTAGTCACCTAATCGCTGGTGAGCTCTTACCTCACCTTTCCACCCTTGCCGGTTAATTGCCAAAGCAATTAACTTAGGCGGTATATCTCTGTTGCACTTTCCTTAGAGTTGCCTCCACTGGGAGTTACCCAGCACCCTGCCCTATGGAGCTCGGACTTTCCTCGTATGCAGCCTTTCGGCATTGCATCCGCGATCATCTGGCTTACTCGTAAATTATTAACTTTTAATGTGGAATATTATAATAACATGTTTTAAAGTGAGTGTCAAATGTAAATTGTTCCTGTAACAAAAATTATATAACCCTAAAAACATTTGGATTTTTCTCAGATGCATATATCTTGACACCTTCATTTTCAAGCTTTTTACTTAAGTAATCTATTAAGAACGGTACGACAATATTTTCAGTTTCATAATGTCCGGCATCAACTAAGTTCATTCCCATCTGTTGTGCAATCTGTGCCTGATGATATTTTACATCACCGGTTATAAATACATCTACGTTTTTCTTTACAGCTGCTGTAATGAACTCAGCACCGCTGCCGGTACAAACTGCTACTTTCGAAATCATGTTATTTTCGTCTCCTACGCATTTTACAAATTCAATACCTAAAGCCTCTTTTAAACTAAAAACAAAATCTTTAAATACCATCGGTTTTTTTAGTGTACCTATTCTACCAAGTCCATAAGCATTTCCTTCAACCTTCAAAGGGTAGATATCGTATGCTGCTTCTTCATAGGGATGAACATCAATCATCGCTTTGATAATATTATCTGTTTTTTCTTCCGGTATAATAGTCTCAAGACGGTATTCCTCAGTTTTCTCAATCTCTCCAGGTTTCCCAATAAAAGGTTTAGTACCATTCAACGGTTTAAATGTTCCAATTCCTCTTGTCATATATGTACAATCACTGTAGTTCCCAATCCATCCGGCGCCGGCATCTGTCATAGCCCGTCTGACATCATCCTCATATCCGGATGGAACAAAAACTACAACCTTATTCAATTTCTGACTGCTTACTTTTTCAAGAATATCTGTATCGTGCAAGTTTAATCTAGATGATAGAATATCATTTAGACCGCCATTGCAAATATCTAGATTCGTATGAGCAGCATATACGGAAATATTATTTTTAATTAACATATGCAGCATCTCTCCGATATTGTTCTGCTGCACTATTTTTTTTAGTGGTTTAAAAATCAGTGGATGGTGTGCAATAATTAAGTCTGTCTTCTTTTCTACAGCTTCCATTACTACGTCTATCGTTACATCCAGTGTAACCATTATATTATTTATTCGCTGCGTATAGTCACCTACCAATAATCCTGAGTTATCCCAATCCTCGGCTAAATGCAGCGGTGCTATTTCTTCAATACTGTCAATAATATCCTGACACTGAATCATATGATGCCCTCCGTATATTGATTCTAACAGTTTAGTATAATCATATAACATTTCCGTACATTCTTCTATTCTTTTTACTGCATTACTTGTTTTCTTATCTTGCAGTTGATTGATAATATCATACATTTCTTTCACTTTAAATTTAATTAACTTTTTTAAAAGAGGATCCTTCTTTTCCACTAACTTTTTCCCTATATAATAATCAATTTTTCTATCTATCTTTTCTTGTCCCAGCTCGGCAACCATTATATTATATATTTTATCATTTTCTTCAACTAATTCTTCATCAATAATCTTATAATAGTTCTGTACCAGCCATTTCCTAACTTCTTCCTGTCCTGTATTTGGCTGAAGAATAAGACGTTTTGTAATTTTCAATATATCTCCGGCATCAGATAGAATACTTGAGATTAACAAACCACCCATCCCTGCTATAATAACAGTATCAACTTCATTAGATTCTATCTTTTCCAAGCCATTGCCTAAACGAATCTCAATCTTATCAAGCAATTCATATTTTTTAATATTGTTTTGAGCTTTTTGAATTGGACCTTTTCTTACATCAGAAGCAATGATATAATTCGAAATATTATTTTGCAAAAGATATATTGGAATATAGGCATGATCTGTTCCGATGTCAGCTACTCTAGCATTACTTGGAACTTTATTTGCAAT
>JBFWMP010000076.1:0-9557 GCA_050251575.1 Clostridia bacterium | reverse complement strand
CTTACTGCTTCCTGCGAATTAAGCCATGCTCTTTCCAAACAATCAATAGCATCCATCCGGCAATCACCTCCTAATATTATATTTTGTTCATCTTAAGGCATTTTATACTTATCATATATTGTGCGCATCATGATGCTTACTTGATAAATTATCTAGATTTAAAAGCTCGATTGACCATTTGTCAATCGAGCTTTTTAATCTAGATAATCTTTTAATTTTTTACTTCTGCTTGGATGTCTTAACTTTCTTAATGCCTTTGCTTCTATTTGTCGAATTCTCTCTCTGGTAACATTGAACTCTTTGCCCACTTCTTCAAGTGTTCTTGCTCTTCCATCATCTAATCCGAATCTCAATCTTAATACTTTCTCTTCCCGTGGAGTCAGTGTATCCAATACATCAATCAATTGTTCTTTTAATAAAGTAAAAGAAGCAGCCTCCGCAGGAGCAGGAGCATCGTCGTCAGGAATAAAGTCACCCAAATGACTATCTTCTTCTTCACCTATTGGAGTTTCTAAAGATACAGGCTCTTGAGCAATTTTCATAATTTCTCTTACTTTTTCTATTGACATTCCCATTTCTTTTGCGACCTCTTCAGGTTGGGGCTCTCTACCAAGTTCCTGGAGCAGCTGTCTTGATACCCTAATCAATTTATTGATTGTTTCAACCATATGAACAGGAATTCTAATTGTTCTTGCCTGATCAGCAATGGCTCTTGTGATTGCTTGTCGAATCCACCACGTAGCATAGGTACTAAATTTGAATCCTTTATTATAGTCAAATTTTTCTACTGCTTTGATTAAACCCAAATTACCTTCCTGAATTAAGTCAAGAAACAACATACCACGACCGACATATCTTTTAGCAATACTTACAACAAGTCTGAGGTTGGCTTCTGCTAATCGCCTTTTGGCTTCCTGATCTCCATTTTCCATTTTTTGAGCAAGATCAATCTCTTCCTCCGGAGTAAGAAGCGGCACCTTTCCGATTTCTTTTAGATACATTCTAACCGGATCATCTATACTAATACCTTCGGGCACACTTAAATCCAATTCTTCTTCTGTAAGCTGTATTTCCTCAAGCTCTTGCTCAATATTTCCGACTATTTCAATACCCATATTTTCAATAGTTTCATAAACTTTCTCTATCTGGTCGGGATCTAGTTCAATTTCTTCAAGAGTATCAATAATTTCTTTATAAGCTAGCATACCTTTGCTTTTGCCCCTATCTAGAAGCTCCTTTATCATTGCCTTTTTATTTTCGTTTGTCTTCATGAATGGATATGCCTCCTTTCCCGACTAAATTAATTTCTGTTTGTACTCCTCCAGTAATGTATGTAATTTTTCAACATTCCCTTCTTGTAAACTTGACTTAATTTGCTGTTTGTTTTTTTCCTTACTTATCGTCTCTATAAGCTCAATTGCTGTTTGATAATTATCTTCAAAGTTTGTTTCCATATGAAGTATCGAAGCAACTAATTGCATTTTCTCACCTTCAAACTCAGAAACAATTTGCGCAGGATCAATTGTATCACGACTTTCCCTAACCTTGTATATCATAGTTGCAAGTTCCTTATGTAATTCATTCGTAAAACCGGTTGGATCTAGCTGTTCCTTTATTTTATTAAAAACATTTTTATCATAGCACAAAACATTTAACAGCATTCTTTCAGCATTAAAAAGTCTAGGATTTATAATATCTTTATATTTATTATTTGCTTTTATCTTATTAAATGTTTCATTATTCACTTTTTTTAAATCCTTATTATAATTGTATGCCTTTCTTGCTGCTAATTTTTTAACCTCTGAAAAAATTGCTCCACTTGATATCTCTGTTTCTTGTGCTATTCTCTGAACATAAGCATCTCTTTCAACAGCATTATCAATATTTACAAAAATTTTAGCCATTTCATTAACAAAATCAATCTTTTGCTCAATATTATCTATATCATATCTCTTCTTCAGTAGTTCAATTTTATATTCAACTACACTTTTTGATTCTTGGAGAATCTTTTTAAATCTTTCCACACCTTTAGCTTTGATATACTCATCCGGGTCTTTTCCCTCTTTTAAAGTAAGAACCCTTATCTTACATCCAGCAGCATTTAAAACATCCAAACCTCGTAATGTTGCAGTTTGACCAGCTTCATCAGAATCATAAGCAATAACTACTTCCTGACTGAATTTCTTCATCAGCTTTGCCTGATCATGCGTAAGGGAAGTTCCTAAAGATGCTACGGTATTTATTATTCCATTCTGGTGAAGAGATATAACATCCATATAACCTTCAACAACAACTAATTCTTTTTGAGCTGCATTTTTAGCATAATAAAGACCATAAAGATTTTTACTTTTGTTAAATACAATTGTTTCAGGAGAATTTAAATATTTGGGTACTGAATGATCTAAAACTCTTCCGCCAAAACCTATTACATTTCCTCTTAAATCAATAATCGGAAACATGATTCTATTTCTAAAACGATCATAATGTTTATTTCTATCTTTATTCTCAATAATGAGTCCTGCAGCCAAGATATCTTCAATGGCATAGCCTTTAGCAGTCAAATGTTGCATAACCGCATCCCATGAATCAGGAGCATATCCTAATCCAAAAAGCTTAACGGTATTTTTATTAATTAACCTTTTATGCAAATATTCTCTAGCTGCCTGTCCATTCGAAGAGTTTAAATACTTGAAGAAAAATACAGCTGCTTCTTTATTGATTTTATAAACCAACTGTCTTTGTTCAATTCTTTTTGCTTCTTCCCCTTGGGAGTCTCCCTCCGGCAAATTGATTCTTGCTCTATCTGCCAAGAGCTTTATCCCTTCAACGAAATCAAGATTTTCAATATTCATAATAAAATTAATCACTGTGCCTCCAGCTCCACAACCGAAGCAGTGATATAATTGCTTGTCCGCAGAAACAGAAAAAGAGGGTGTCTTCTCCTTATGAAATGGGCATAATCCTACAAGTCGGTTTCCCATCCTTTTCAATTGGACATATTCAGAGATAATATCTACAATATCATTATTAGCTCTTACTTCCTGTATTATTTCATCAGGATAAAATTGAGCCATCTTAAAACTCCTTAAAAAGTAAATTGTAACACCTAAAAATCATACGACTTAAATTATTCGACAAAACCTTTTAAATTCCTTCTTTTTTGTAGAAATATATTTCATGAAGCCATGGAATAAAAATATCTTTTAGCAATCATTAAATAGTTATAGCCATAATTTACAATTTTATGCATCCTATACCTTTTGCCATGATGCAGGAATAAATATCTCATAAAACTTTTGAATTGCATAACGATCAGTCATCCCTGCAATATAATCACAAACAATCCTACATATATCTTCATTATCCAGCAAAGCTTGCTGCTCAGTCGGCAGATTTTCAGGATACTTTACAAAAAAGTTATATAATTCACTTATGATATTCTGTGCTTTCTGCTCTTCTTTTTTTGCAGATGAACCAATATAAACCTTCTCAAACATAAATTGTCTGAGATCCATAGTTGTTTGATAAACTCTATCACTCATACTTATATTATTATTACCCATACTTTGATATATAATATCGGTAATCATAGTATTAATACGCTTACCATGAGATTCTCCAAGAGTTTCAATACAATGTTTAGGTATACTATCCTCTTTAATCACCCCACCACGGATAGCATCATCAATATCATGATTAATATAAGCGATACGGTCTGCAAATTTAATAATATGCCCTTCCAATGTAAATGCCATATTATCTCCCGTATGGTTTAGTATTCCATCCTTAACCTCTGCTGTTAAATTGATTCCTTTCCCATTCTCGAGAATATCTACCACCCGAAGACTCTGTTCATAATGTCTGAATCCATCAGGGCAAATTTTATTTAGTACATATTCTCCTGCATGACCAAAAGGTGTATGCCCTAGATCATGCCCTAATGCCATTGCCTCAGTCAAATCTTCATTCAGACGCAGCCCTCGTGCAATAGTTCTGGCAATCTGAGCTACCTCTAGCGTATGTGTTAAACGTGTTCTATAATGATCTCCTTCCGGTGTAATAAATACCTGTGTTTTATGCTTTAATCTTCTAAAGGACTTTGAGTGAATAATCCTATCTCTATCTCTTTGAAAGTCGGTCCTTATTTCACACTTTTTTTCTTCACGTGTTCTCCCCTTAGATTTTGCACTCAATTGAGCAAAGGGCGATAATATTTCCTTTTCCAATTGTTCTGTTCTTTCTCTAATATTCATCACTCATCACCTTCTCAATATAGAACTCTTTTATTATATATACTACAAATATAATTTTTTTCCTTCTTTTTTATATTCTTTTTTTATTATCTGTAAAAAAACAGAACTATTGCGTATAAGATCCTTCGCTTTGTTCAGGATGATAAATAGGAGGTTCAGTATGGAAGTGGGAGGTTGTCATTCTAAGCACAGCGAAGAATCTAATCTTGCTGTAAAACAAAAAGGTTTGACGTAATGTCAAGCCTTTTTGTTGCTTCAAGATCAGTTATCACTTCCCCGTGTAAAGCTGTTTAAATTGAGACCTTTTAATATTGTAATTTCTTCCTTGTTCCTTAATGTATAATTTCCCCATATATCTTTAACATCTAAACTATTCATATCCTTGCAGAGTTGCAATTTTGGATGGGAAATACACAAAAGGGTATAGTGAAATTTGTAGTTTATTATGGGGTGGCTCAGTCATTGAGATAGGCCGTTGCTTCAATTTCTACCAATGCGCCTTTTGCAAGTGCGGAAACTTCAACGCAAACTCTTGAGGGTGCGGTAGCTGAGTCAAAAAATTCGCCGTATACTGTATTTACCACAGAGAATTTGCTCATATCAGTTATATACAGTCTGCACACTAAAATGTTATCCAGTGACGAATTTGAAGCTTCCAATAAAGCCTTTAGATTTTCAAGTGCTACCTTGGTCTGAACTGCTATATCGCCGTCAATAAGCTCATTTGTATCTTTGTCTATAGGAAGTTGTGCAGATGTGTAAATTATTCCGTTATAAACAGTGGCCTGGTTATAGGGACCTACTGCCTTTGGAACCGCATTTGTATTTATGATATCCTTCATTGGCTTATTCTCAATAACCATTACGCCTACGCCATCGGGAATAGCGGTTATACTGGCATCGGCCTTGCCCACTATCTTTTCTGCTTTTTCAAGAGCTTCTTCAAGGCTGTGGGCGGGAACCATGTGCAGTCCCTCTACTATTTCATCGGGGGCATCCGACACATAGATAACAGTTGCTTTGAGCAATATTCTGATGAAAATTTGTGTCTGCCACTGGTCAGGCTCCGTCTCGTTTCTTCCTCTGCTTAAAAACAGATTGAGCGTCTTTTGTGCGTCAGGCTCATCTGCCATCTGGTGGTAAAAGTCTTCGCCGCCGTGACCATCATTGGACTTGGCAAGCATAATAATTACGCCACCTTCCTTTACACTTGCTTCCGCAGCAGTCATGCCCTTCACAGCCTGATATATGTTCTGATCAAGTGGATATCCGCCATTTGTGGAGATAACAATGTCAGACGGAATTGCATCAACCTTGCAAAGTGATGACAGAAACTCGCAGCCAGCCTTGTGTGCCTCAACAGCATCGCCTGCAACAGCAAATATTGTATCCTTGTTTTCATCTATGACTACATTTACAATAAAAGCAAGCTTGGCTTCTCTTGCTGCCCAGACCATATCCTCGTGTATTAAGTTACCTTCAAGCACACCTGTTCTGGAGCGAGGGTGAGCTATAAACTCAGAACAATGGTTTGCAAGTACCGTGGTTCTGCTTGCCACACCAGGCAGAATACTTTTTCTTGCACCGGAGTATCCCGCAAAAAAGTGCGGTTCAATGAATCCCTCAGCCACTACCAAATCGGCATCTACTACCATTTTATTTATGATGCATTCTCCCCCACTCGGCAGTATACCGATTTTCACAAGTGAGGAATTGTCACAGTCGTGTACAACAATCTTTTCGTTGTTTGCAATTTCTTCACCGAATTTTGCAACAATTTCTTTCCACGAAATTGCTCTGTGACAACCTGTTGCAATAAGTATCGTAATGTCAGCATCGGGATTACCTTTTCTGATTTCTCTCAGCATAGGCGGCATAATAACCTTGCTTGGCACAGGGCGAGTATGGTCGCTGGCTATAAGTACAATTTTCTGTTTGCCCTTGGAAAGCTCAGAAAGTTTGGGTGTGCCAATGGGATTATTCAGTGCATCCTCTATAAGTGCAGAGCCATCCTTCTCCGCCTTATAGCTATGCAGATTGGAGACAAGTACGCCATTTATCCGTTCATCGGGCAAACCTATATTGAGTTCTTCTTTACCATAAGGGAATCTGAGTTTCATGTTTTTCCTCCTTTCAAAATTATAGAGCTGTTGTATGAGTTAATAAATGTAGTACTGGATTGTTCTTACCGATCAAATTTTTCAAAATTTTCAAAATTATTGTATCATAAAGGTAACTAAAGGGTAATAGTTATCTAAAATGAATTTTCTGATCTTTTTTTATTTTGCGAAACAAAATAGTAAATATTATACAAATAATCTTGAAAATCCCAAAAATATCTGTCATAATGATTACAGAGATACTTATTTACTATTAATTCAAATAATGTTTGGAGGTAGGTAAAAATGAAATTAGGTAAAGTTCCCATTCTTGACACCATCAACAAAATCCCCGGAGGTCTCATGGTTGTCCCATTGATGCTAGGTGTGTTGGTAAACACCTTCTTCCCTAAATTCCTTGAGATAGGCAGTTTTACAACTGCTCTATTAAAACAAGGTGCTCTGCCCTTGATTGCCGTGCTGTTCTTCTGTAGCGGTGCGCAAATCCAGTTTAAGGCAGCCGGAATGTCGCTGTACAAAGGTGCTGTCATAAACACGGGTAAGGTTCTCTTTGGTGTGAGTTTAGGTATCATTATGATAAAGATAGTAGGTCCTGGAGGTGCTTTGCTCGGAGTTACTCCGCTTGCTATGATAGGTGCTATGTCCAATTCGAACGGCGGTCTGTATACAGCTTTGGCAGCCAAGTATGGCGACGATTCCGATGTCGGTGCAATTGCGGTTATCTCGTCAAACGATGGTCCTTTCTTCGAGATGGCGTTTATGGGTATGGCGGGTGTTGCTATTATCCCCCTCCAAGCCCTGTTTGCATGCATCTTCCCAATCCTACTCGGTATGTTGCTTGGTAACCTCGATGACAAGATCAGAAATTTCCTCAAGCCTGGCATAATGATTTCCATCTTTCTGTTCGCATTTCCACTTGGCGCAGGTCTCAGCCTCAGTACTCTCATCAAAGCCGGTTTTCCCGGTGTTATCCTTGGTCTAATGACAGCTTTGATTACAGGTATTCCCACTTACTACCTGTACAAACTTCTTATTCCGAAAAAGAATAGGCATTCCTGTGTTGCCGGTGCTGCTGTAGGTACCTCTGCAGGTAACTCCATTGCGACACCTGCTGCTATTGCAGCTATTGATGCTGGATGGTTGCCCTATGCAGACGTAGCAACTGCTCAGGTTGCAGCTTCTATAGTTGTGACTGCCATTGTAATTCCCTTCCTCGTAGACTGGCTCTATAAGAGAGAGGTAAAGAAGGGCCTTATTAACTATGATGTGCCCCTAGCAGGCGGAGAGGAAGCTCTTCCCCAGGCATTAGCGGGAGAGCTGACCCAGGCATTATAATGAGGCCAAAAGATGGGCCCCGTCCACCTCTATAGGTTGGCAGGTACCGAATTAGCTTTTCAGGCGGTGAAGATATCCTCCGCCTCATATATCATACAGCAAATTCCCCCGCTGCACTATGCATGGGGGATTTGTTATTTTTCATGATCCGGCAGCTGATTACAAAACTCTGTCATAAAAATGGAAGCTATGCTAAAAATTGCAGCATGTCGGAGCTTTCGTGGGTCGTAGCCTGTTTTTTTCTCTATTCGTTTAAGCTGATATTGCAAGGTATTTGGATGTACAATAAGTCTCTCAGAGGCACGTTTTATGGAGCCGTCCTCCTCATAAAACACTGTTATTGTGTCCAAGTCACGCTTAATTTCCGAAATTGGGCAGCTTCCAAAAATTTTGCGTATATAATTTTGTTTTGAATCAAAACTGATTTCGTCAAGTATCAGCTCCAGACCCAAGTCTTTGTAAAATATTAATTTGTTTGCATGCAGTGTACGAGCTGCGTTTAGAGCAACTTTAGCCTCGACGTACTGCTTGTGAATATCTACTATGCTGTGGAAACCGTTGTCTGCTCCCATATATAGCTTTACACCGTATTCGACGGTTTTGTCGCTTATCCGCTGCAAAAGCACACTGACTTCGTCATCGCTGCGATTCATCATCAATATAACAATAAGGTGCGAGGTCATAAAAGCGTAGTTAGAACCCGGTTGCGTGTTCAAAAGCTTCCGTATTACGTCCACAATTTTATCGTCCACATCGATTATGCTGGATACAGCGGCTATACGGCGGGGATGCGTTATATCTATTCCAAATGACCTTCCCCGAGATATAAATGCATCATTTATGACCGTCTGCGAAGAACATACCCATGCAGTTTGAAAACGTTCCAACGCCTGTTGTTCACGTATTAGGCGGTTTTCCCACAGACGGGACTGCAGCATAATCTCAGCCATCTTTTTGATGATTTTTCCGTAGGCAACAGCTACCTTGTAAAATCCCGTAATGCCTATAACGCCTACAATTCTATCGTCAATTACAATAGGCAGGTTTGTTCCGGCATGTGTGCCCTTATACTGGTCGTCGGAGAAAGCCACAAGCTCGTTAAGATTATTTTTAATAATCTCATAAGTTGCTTCGTGAAAATCGCCTACTCTTTCCGGGTTAGAATTTGCAATGATAATAGCATCGCTACCTACGATATTAATTTTTAGTCCGGTTAGCTTTGAAAGCTCATTAACTATTTCCTGTGCATCGTGTGCAAGTATCTCCATGCTACACCTCCTTACAATCACAATTGGATAGCTTGTAGCTGCTTTCTTTTAGTTCATTATAAATCCTGGATTGTGAAAATTCTAAAGCTCCACTGACAGCTTCTCCAAGTTCCACATACCCACATCCGCTCACATAAGCCAAAGTAATGCTCATTTTGTTGGATTGAAATTTTTAATATAGTTTTGATACATTTCATCTGAAGTCGCAATAATAGTAATATAAATAATCGCACCACATAATTCTACTAATGTTGATTATAACATATATTTTTAGTACTGCCCATTGCATCCAAATCATAATATAACAAAAAACAAGGTATCATTTCTTAAATCACTAAGAAATAATACCCTGTTTTATTTTACACCAAATCTCTAAAACCATTGGTACATAAGGCTTTCCTACTTCTGACCAGCCTCTTTTGAACCACCTTTAGATTGGTCTTTTTCGATTACAGCCGCCTGTGCAGCAGCCAATCTTGCAATCGGCACTCTGAATGGTGAACAAGATACGTAGTTTAATCCTGCAAAGTGGCAGAATTCAACTGAGGAAGGATCTCCTCCATGCTCACCGCAAATACCTA
>JBFWMP010000075.1:0-13000 GCA_050251575.1 Clostridia bacterium | reverse complement strand
AAGGAGGTGTATTCAGTGTAGAGAATCTTGAAATAATCTAATGTCCAATATACCATAATCTTCGTTTTGATCACAAAGATAGAAAGGAACAATTAATACAAATAGACGGAGTTTACCGATCGCTTACCATTTGACAACTGTACTTACGTAGAATTTAGACTTCTTGTCCTTCCAGAATTCTCCACTTGACACAATGTCTTCAAGTCGTACAATTCCATTGTTGTCATTCAAATCAAGAGTATGAACGGCAAACAGAAGATATTCTGCAGCCATCTGCAAAGACCTTAAACAGCGGCCTTTTTGTTTCATTACTTTCAGAAAAGATTCTCTTTCCTGAAGTCGCGGCGATAGAAGATGCGTTTTCGCCTTCATTGGATTTTTGAATAGTGTTTCAATCATATTGTAGAATTGTCCATTAGAGGACGGCTACAATATAGCCAATCAATATGTTGTGATGAAATAATCGTTTAGTATTGATTAATAAAAAAAATATATCATGATGCCAACATAACTGCATTGCCAACATAAGGAAGAAAAAATTATCTGTTTGCCGGTAATAATAACGGGGCAGAAGACTATTGTTTGTTCTATACACTGTTGGGCAGTTGCCTCCAAGCAAACATCAACCCCGCGCAATGGTTAAGCGCTACACTTGAGGAAATACCAAAACTGAAAAATCCCGTAAACTGGGAAATGCTACTACCAGCCAATTTTATCCAAGATAAAGAACAGAGCAAGTAAACAAAAAAACAAGCAAATATAGACGGCAGATTTGGGATGCTTACATAATCAGGATGATAATTGTAAACCATCAGTCAGTTCTGTATTATAAGATACAATACAAGAGTTGGCTGATGGTTTACGATGAATAATGATTTGAAGTTTTCTCAGAAGTGCAACTATAGTTCACTAGTATATTGAATTGTTGTGCATATAGTTATAAACTTTGCCTTAGGCGATTTTTATACCAAATCCTTGAAGTAACCGAATTTTGTATCTACTAATGCTCTACGGTCAAGACCGAGGTTACGTTGTTCACAGGATGTTTCTGAAACCATAGTACAGGAAAAGCAAGATGCTCGATTTAAGCCATCTTCGTTTTCCCAGCACATTGGATCGGAAGAACAATTAAGCGCACGATTCATAGCCGTCTTTATGATGCGCTGTAACAAATGCGGTTGAGCTTGCCAAACCAGTCCCCCCATACTGCCTTCTGCTCCATCAGCAGTGTAGATAAGCACACCACACATTTTGTCGGAATAATAGAGGCGTTCGTTCAGGCTGGCAGTTGGATAACCGCAAGAAAACTCCAATTCTTTCATTAAGATATGCGAGAAAGTATGAAGAAGGTAGAAGCGTGCTCTACCATATTGTTCCATTTCATCAGACATGAATTTTCCCATATCATCCTCATTGAGGTTGCATTGAAAATGTTTTTCTAAGTTGTAGCTGATAACCCATTGATTCACTTTGGATTCGTCAAACATAAAGAAGATCCCCTCACCAAACAGTTGGTTTGCTGGTAGTACAAGGACTTCTTCTTTGTTACATGTATATATTGGCTTTATTTGATCGTCAGGATAGATTACTTTTCCGCCAACTATTTTGGCGGAAGGCATAGATACTCTACTAAATCCAAGTTGAGTAGAGGTCACAGCTAAGGTATCCACCTTTTGAATCTTTGTAAAGTAACTTTTAAGACTATCAGGAAGAATAATATTCTCAAAGTGCAACCCAGGCTTATTTCCTGGTGTCGATGAGTTCTTAGCAAACACTTGGTATTCGTTATATCGATATGTTGCCAAAACATCAACATCTTCAGTTTCTTCCGGATATATAAACGATTGTTTAAGTGCATCCCAATCATAATCTGTAAGCTCTATTTCGTCATCTTCTGCGGCATCTCTAAGTGTGTCACCTTCATCAAACATCTTTCTCCAGAATTCTTCTTTTGAAGGAGATTCACTACGGCGTTCATATCTTGGGAAAATCTTATCCAATATTTTTTGCAGCATCTTATTAGCTTCAGGAGTCAACTGTCCTTCGGGCTTCTCGATATACTCGTTAGGAATATAAAGACTATTCAAACTGTTTGCATAATAAATGCTGTTACTGGTAACCAAAACCATTTGCATGATGTTGCGATTATGACCAGTAATACAAATTTCTCGTCTATTTTCAGAGTCCCATGGTCGTTCACCTCGACAGAATGGCTTTATGTTCATGATACCCGCAAGGCTGATTTTACCATTGCAACATCCACATTTTAACGTTCCCCAAGATTCACTCTGATTACGGTTGGTAATCCATTGTAGTTGATGATGTCCATCAGGAGCATTGGAACAAGGCTCACATTCATAATTGAATAAGTCAAAACCCTCTAGTTTGTCTATCTTTTCGTTAGCCAGTCTTGCACAGAAATACTGGTACCATGGAATATCTGAGATGTGACCGTTAGGACAAATCAAAACCATAGGAACTGGTTTTAGCAATCCGTAAATAGTTTTATCATTCAACATAGGATTCTTAAAAGTACGATATGTCTTTTTATTCGGATCTCTTGGCGGAGCAAAAAGATCCATTTTACTGTCATTACATCTTTTTGCTTTCCAGATTTCCTCCCACTCTTCGATAGGTTTCATATCAAAATTGTTTGATATAAACCATTTGGGAAAGTTTATGGCAGGAATAATGAACATTTCATCTTTTAATTCTACTCCCGATTCTTGTTTCTTCTTGTATATAGGATGTTCGTCTTTATCAATTTGATTAAACTTATCTAACTGAATGTGCGGAATCGCAACAAAACACTTTAATGCAGCAAGTTGTTTCTTCTGCTTCAAGAACTCGACAAACCTTGAGTCATCAATAATGTCAACACCAGACAGTTCCTGAAGTTGTTCTAATGTATGATTTGAATTTTCCGGTTTCTTAATTTCTTCTGAAAGAGTCTTGACAAATTGCCAATCAGAAATACTCAATGGCATGACAAAGCCTCCCCACTTAGTCGTAACCAATGCACCAACTCCAGCAGTAGAAGAAAGAATCTTGTACTTGCCTATACCCTGATTATATTGTTTCTTATTATTGATTTCCATAATGCGTCTATTTTATAATGTGGATAACAGCTTCTGGTTCAAGTAGTCTTAGTGCTGTAGGCACTTTCCATTTATTCAGAAGTCTCATTTCGTCATAGTCATCCGAAGACGAGTATAGTGGTGTGGCTTGCAAGTTTCCTCCGAACTGACCCTTTCTTTTTGTATATACTAGTTCTTGATTGTCTTCCTTCTTTTGCAGCCATTGATCAAGCATATCATATACCATTGCACAAATATACTCAAACAAATCTGTAGTAAGTAACTCGCGTTCTATGCCGGACAGTTCTGAGGTTCTTTTAAGACGTTCTTCAAAATATACTCTGACAGTCTTTTTTATATCAGCCGATTTAACTGAATCAATATTGATAGCGGATTGATTATTTGCTAAAGCAGGATATAAATGTCTGATATAAGTACCGAGGAATAGTGGCAGATATTTTTCAACTGATTTATGCGAAAAAGGAGTAATAGATATTGGCTCTACATAATAATAAAGTTTCTCATGGAATTCTCTAAACTTTTCAAAGTGAGAAACGTCTCTTGAGCGGAAAGGATTATGCAATGTTAACACAAGACCTTCTTTGTTTCGCGCCACTCGTGAACTTGCCTGAATGTATTCAGCTATATTCCTCGGCATAGAATTTATTATGATAGTATTGAATCTCGACACGTCAAGTCCAACAGAAATCATGTTTGTTGCAAGTATAAAATCATCTGGCTTTTCAGGTCGTTGCCAAACATCTTTATCGAGATATGGAAACCGGTGCTTTGGATTCCAAGTCACGGATTGAACTTTATTCAAAGCTGCGACAGCTTCATTTCCAGAAAGGCGTCCTGTCAATTCTGATTTTGAGAATCTTTCATTGTAAGCATAAAGAGATTCAAGCATATTAGAGTAGCGCATCACACGTTTGAAAAGTCTTCGTGTGTATTTAGTAAATTCCATGTAGAACTGTGCATCTGTTTTACCCACCTCTTTCAAGCTATTGAAGTATGAAATAGTGGTAAAATAATAGTCGGCAGCTTTGATGAAATCCTCATCATTCAACTTTGCCAAATTTTCTTTCTCAAATATTGCACGATGTACAAACAGAATGGCTGCAAGCCTCATCTGTGTGGTCATTTGTGTTCTGCCTGTTGGCATCACACCAATATATTTACGTTTTGAATCAAACGACCAGTCTTTGTCGCCAGCCATCTTACTGCGTTTGTAGAACGCAAAGAATGAGTCATCGTAGTCAATTCCATTTTTCGGGAATATACTTATTCCTCTATCGTACAAAGCACGAACTTGCAATGCTGTATTACGTGTTGTCGCTGTCGAAGAAATAATTTTAGGTCTAATAGTCTGTCCGTTTTCGTTCCTTGTACAAAGTTGGTCGATAGCACATTCAAACAAGCTCACAGCAGAACCTAAAGGACCTAGCAGTAAATGTAGCTCATCTTGGATGATAAGGTCTGGAGTTAACTTATTCCAATTTTCACCGCGTCCGAATAAGCGTCTTGAATCTTTATTAGTCCTATTTCCTCCGGTGTTAACTTTGTGAGCAAGTTGTGCAAACTTATCCACAGTTCCGAATAGCAAAGTTGGAGGGTTTTTGTATATATCATCATCGCACAATCTAACAGGTATGACAGCATTTACTACATCAAATGTACAATATGGGTTTTCGCAGTAAAATTTCACTCCACTTCTGTCTATTTGATGTTTCAATTTAGATCCACACCAAGGACATAAGTCCAATGGTATTTTGCTATTATTGTTTGTTTCTGTCCGACTCTCCCAATTTTTTCGTAATTCGTCTTTTAGACCATCCAAAGAATTAGGCAAAGACTGGTCTCCCACAAACAATCCAATAGAGATTTCTTCATCTCCAAGTTTGCAATTATCAAGTTCCCAAAGACGAACCTGTTCCAAAGCAAGAATCAGCCGCAATGCTCGTTGGAATTGTTGTGTTGTCAACAACCGAAGCGTATATCTCATTATTGCAGTTACACCATAACCAGCTTCACATTTGGTTAATCGCCTATTGATTATTGTAAGGGCAATAAGACCTAAGTATGCTTCAGTTTTACCGCCACCCGTTGGGAACCAAACCAAATCAACTAGTTCATTCCTTTTTGACCATGATAAATCATTCTGGCTTTTGAAGATACCATCAAGGTTTAATAAGATAAAAGCTAACTGGAATGGTCGCCATGCAGCATGTTCAACTCCAGGAAATATGTCATCTGTTGCTTTCCGATAAAATTCAAAATTCAGTTCCGTTTCATCTTCACGAATCTGCTTCTGATTCTCTTTTTTATTATGCCACAACTGCATAAACATTGCGGCGTTCATTACTCTAAAAGCTTTCATTTTTGATGAATCAGTCAAGAATTCAATCACATTTGCCTTCATTCTTTCGTAATCAACCTCACAATTTTTTACATTTTGCAATGCCATTTCTTTATCATCCAAACTATTGATATAGTCTCGCTGCGTTTGAATCCACGACTTGTATGAATCTAAAAAGCCAAGAAGATTATTAAGAATTTCGGTGTCTGATGTAGGAGATAAGAAAGAGAGCCATTTAAACTGGAGACATTGTGAACTCTCCAAATCCAGATAAGGCTTTGGTAAGATAACACCATCCTGTTCTACATTCTCGCATGATTTATCTCTTGGAACAGGTTCAACATCTGGACTTTCTATACTTGGCATAAATTCAGAAAATACATGCATTAATCCTTTGTCATCTTTATTCCAATCAACAGAACAAAGATGACCGACACCGTAATCTTCAATATTTCTATATAAAAAGTTTAGCTTGTGGGCTTCTTCATCGTCGAGACTACCAGAAGAGACGCTTTTGTATTGACACAGATGCTTACTACTTGCATCAACCTTTACTCCAAATAAACATCTTTCGTTCACTATTTCTGAAACAATGGAATAATAATGCTGTTCATCTGTGTTGACTTCTGTTGATGAGTTGTTTAACAGAATCTTCAGATAGGTTCTATCATCCTTTGTTTTTATCAACTGCAACCATACGGAGAGTGAAAGTGTTTCTGATTCATTTATATTTAAAGAAATAATATTTTTGAGACAATCGTTCTTTTGTGGTGAATAAATGACCTTTCCATCCTCTGTGGAGATATGGAAATTTAAGGATCTCAAGTCCAATTCTTTCTCAAAAAGATGTTCGACCCAATATCCAAAATTGCGACTATCACAAATTGCAATTAGATCTTCTATATAAGAGAAGAAGGTTTCGTTTCTTTCAATTACTTCTATTCGTTTCTTTATTACTTCAGCTTCATGCACTGTTAAATATGATTCCGAGCCTTTCAACGATGAAAGATTCTTAAACAATCTCTCTTTATAGGAACTAAAATATCTATACTGCTCTTTAAAGGTGACATCGGCAAAGATTGGGTCAACACTTCCGTCAGGGTTCTGTGCTATCTCAGCAGTTATCTTGATGTTTAGTGCTCGAAAATTTTCTTTGTATGATGATAGTTGAGATTGTGGAATAGTGTGACGTAATGATAGTTTGTTGCGTTCTAAAACAAACAATTCATTAAATACATCCGCATTTTTTTTGAAGAAAGATTCAAACTCTTCCTGTTCTTCAACAATGACTTCTAAGCGCGTATACTGTTCAACTTTAGTATAATACCGACCTGAAACTATGATTTTCAAATCGTTGTCATTGGAGAAGCCCGAGTCCAAACAACAAGAAACGCCCATAGAAGACGGGAATCTTCTGCTTAAAGAATTTAAGTCTTCATCGTCATTCTGTGATGTATCAGTTATCTCTTCGAGCTCTGTTTCTTGATCATTTCCGTCCTTTGGTGTTTCAATCGTTTCTGTCACAATACTATTTTCTTGCTCAACGAAACCTTCTGTCTTAATTTCTTTCTTCGGGGGAAATAATATTGCAGAACTATAAATAGAACCAGGGGTAGTACTTACAACTTCACCCAATTCTTCTGAGTTTTCATCCTCTGATGCACTTGGCTTTAAAGAATACAAGCCTTTGCATCCCCCAGGACCGATGAGCTGTTCTTTTATAAACTGCTCCAAAGATTCGCGCTTAGTTTTTATCATATTTTGATATGGATTTTATTTCAACGTATTTTATTTCCTTCTTAAGCAAATCAATCAATGCTTCCAAGTCACCAGAATTATCTATACCAAGCATATCCTTGATACCATCACTCAGCCGTTCAAACGATTTTATAAAATCTTCTGAGAACAAGTTGTTGCACAAGAACGTCCTTAACATTGAATTCTTACGTTCTGTCATCGTTCCCTTTTGGGCTTTTTTACGTCTGACAATTTTGTCGTATGGTTTTGCTATTGACAGGTATTCAAATATGGCGTCCTGCATCATACGGCTACGGGGCAATATCATATCATCATTTGGTGCATACCACCTTTCGAAAGAGTACATCTTGATTTGTTCCGAATAAGGAATTTTTTCCATAAGTTCTGCATACACTATTGTAGAACCCTTTTGCTCAACCTGTCTTCGTAATAAGATCTGCCAAAGTTCACTTTCTGAAAATATTTCTTCTTCAGACAAAGCATAACGACTATCTTGGCGAATGTATAGCTCGTCTTTCTTTATTTCGTCTTTAGACTTTTCAAGAATCTCTTCCAATTTTTCTTGGAGTTCCGATAATGAACATATCAAGACATCGTGGTCACTTTCCTGCATTAGTGAATTAAGTTCTGATACTGAAATAACTTGTATAGAACAGAACTTATTCTTCTCCTTGCTGATAACATAATCCGATTCGATTAGTTTTATTGTTGCTCCACCACTAGTAGATACTCTATATTTCTGATAGCTTTGATTTGAGTTATAACTTCCAGAATGTGATGTTGTTCTGTCGCCGCTATCTTCGATCTTCCTTATGGGACGGAGAGGAAGTGGGATAGTGCATTTTACATAGTTCTTTCTGTAGTCTGAGGATAGCACATTTCTTAATGTCTTATGGTATTCATAATTTTGTACAGCATAATATGGATCGAAGATAAAGTTGTTGAGTACATTTAACAACTCTTGCCCTTCTCCAAGACATATCGGATCAAAAGAGTTCGGATAGTGATTGTAAGGTCTGCCAACATAATGTCCCTGATATGATAAGACAATTATTTTGTTCGATGTGTTATTTGATAGATATTTACCGTCAACGCATTTGTATTTTAAAGAATTAAAGGTTGTTATATCTGCCTGAATATTGTATATTTCAAATAGAGAAACAAGGTGTGTCTTATACTCATCTGACATGAAATAATCAAGTATTAGACAAGTATTTGTTTGGCCATCCATAAATGACATTACCGTAGGAAATATTTTATTTTCCCATGTGTCTCGAATATTTTTCAGAAAAATATCAAAATACTGTGCGTCAATATCATCAATTATATTTCCGTATTGGCTCTTAAACAATTCTTGAGAATGCTTATCATAACAAATGGCTAAATTGTTTCTGGCTTGAACATTATATTCACAAGCTTCCAATGCATCATCCGCTAGGCTTTTAAATTCATCAAGCTCATTTGATTCTATTATACAATTGGTCTGCTTGTGCATTCTTCCAAAGATATAATCAGACTCTTCAGCTGACAGGGAAATGAAATCTTTCATATCTTTTATATCTTCATGTAAGATGTCGGTTGCATTCTTCAGTTTCCACATAAGTAATCTTTGAAGCTTAAACGGCTTTGTGGAGAAGTAAAAATAGAATACGTTCCGTATTCCTGCTTCTAATTTGTTGAGTCTCTCTATTCTTGGTTTCTGGAAAGAATAGGCATCTGAAAAACGCCCATCAGTACTTCTTGAAAGAAACACAAACATATTTTCGATTTTGCAACTATTCCCCTTATCTTTCTTTATTGGTTTGTCTAACTTGTCAACATCAATATCTGCTCTTGTTACTGTAAAATGTCTATCGCAGATTGATTTTTCATTTCCGCAATAATTATCCAAATAAGGATTTTCTGGAGTTGAACAATTAAAGGGTTTGCAAATAATGAGATTCTTTCTGTGGGTTTCTTTGGGAATGGATAAGTCTTTTATCTGATTATAAACTTGTTTTGAATATCGGAAATTTGCAAGAAGTTGCTTATGCTTTTTACTACCACCAGTACAGTCTTCTGGAATAAATACGGTGTTTCGAACACCAATCTTTAATTTTAATCTTTCTTGTATCAGACTGTTGTAGAGTAAAGATAATTTAAGTGTGACAAACTCGATACAAACCTCTTGTGCCCAATGCTCAGATGCAGGAATGTACAACAATGGATAGCGTACTTCATCATCTGTCCTACTCATGTAATAATCCATGGCATCGTTAATCACACACAGAAATCTACGTGCATCTTCTTTTTTAGGATGACACATAATGTTGATAATCAGATTTAAATCGGAATTATCAAGATTGTAATGATTAACGAAGCTTTGACTTATCATGGCACATTACGTATTAAGGATAAATATATCAATATTCATAATAGCGCGTGTCATGCCTACATAAATTTCAAACAAGAAGTTGTCGAATGAGCTTCTTAGTGATTTAATTGGTATGACAAGAATGATGTTTTCATTTTCCAAACCTTTGTATTTCAATATAGTTGAAAGACCGATTGCATGCTCTGGCAGTCTATGTATGTTTTCTATAGATAATTCTATAACTGAATCCGAGTATGTGAGTTTATCATAAACGGAGTCTTGTTCTCCGTTTATTGGATATAGTAAATCTGAATGAACAAGGATTGTGGAATTTTGTAACGATGGGCTAATAGAGGTTAATTCTTTCCTTTTTTGTTTCAAAACTCTTGTAAGAGTCTTCGAATCATTTACAACGTGTATTTTACACGCACTCTCATCATTGTTGATTGCGTTCCAGAAAGCAGCAACCTCTTCCGGTTTTAAATCCAACAACTCATTAGCATATCTAACAATTTCGATGTTTGTCGGGACCCGTTTGTTCCCGTTGATTGTAAAGTGTGCAGATGTTCGAGTAATATCGTCTATTGCTGATTCCAAATTGCGAGTTCCGCTGTTATATCCCTGTTCAATATCATATAATACCAAAAAACGTCCTGTCTGAAGACCTGTGTGTTGTAAAGAAGTGAGCTCTCTTAGAATTACTGTCATACCTTTGTCTGCAACATCCTGAGCTTCATCTATTATTACATAGTCGTATGATTGACCTTTCATATACACCTCAATTGTGGATTCCAATTCTTGCAATCCAGTCGTCAGACTCAATTCGTTTATAGAAATATTTCCCTTTGAGATTCGATGCATGTATGAAGTATAACTTTCCACTTCACAATTAAAAAGTCCTTCTAACTGTAAAATATATTTTATTTGTGCCGCAAGCAATTTAGTCCAGCATAAGTATAATCCACGTAGACCTTTGTTTTTCTTGATGAAAGCTTTAGCAATCGTCGTCTTTCCAGTACCTGGACCACCTTCTATTACTACCCTATGATTTCTTTGAAGGCTTTCCAAAGCATCCAAGTTCGATATATTCAGCCAATTCAAGATGTCTTTCAATGACGACTGCCGATACCTTCCAGAATCTTTGATTGTTGGAGTAAAACTATTGATCACTGAATTTAAAACCTCACTAGATAATTTGGTGTTTGTCCAGCGTTTTCGCTGTTTGTCTTTTTTTAGAATATCAATACAAAACTCGGCGAAAGATTTGTCAGAATCTTGATCGTTTTTGTTCCACATCTTATATGAAAGATCCTGTGCGGGATTGCTACTCGTACGGTCAAGTGTGGCATGAGGAAAAGCACAAACATGATCAACAAAGACTTCTTCCCCATTTATTACCTTGCTTTTTATTATCGCCCATTGATAATCTTCAGCTTGTTGAAATGGCGAACGTCCCATCGGAGTAAGTATTCCTCTATTTTGATAAAAATATTTTCCAGCTTCTATTTGAATAGCTCCACCTTTTACTTCTACGACAATCGCACCTAATTCAGAGATGAGTAAAAAATCAATCTGAATCTCAGATGCTCTACCTGACTGAATATGCAAGTTGATATCATGCCAGAAATGCCATGTAATTGAACTATTTTCACAATCATGCACAATCCTCCTGTACATATCAATTTCTCCTTGTAACGGAGTCCCATCGTTCTTCGTTATTAGATATTCTAAGCGAGACAAGCTCTTTTCTGTGTGATCGGCAATCATAATTATTTAATCCAAAGGGTTGGGTTTTCTAATTCTTTCAATTTATAATTGAACATCTCAAGCAATTCTTCTCGATGTTCTTGAAATTTGGACATAAAATCCACTAACGTTTGTATTGTCTTACAAAGCCTGAGACCGTCCTTGACATAATATCCAGTTTTTAGACGTTCTTCAAACTCTTGAAATGGAATCTGATTAGGCACATCTAATTTTTTTGTTTTTTGTTCCCAATATGACTGATTGCGGTAGCAGTATTCCCAGAATGACATATAACGATAGAATTGTGGCTGATTGCACCAACGAGCAATTTGCACATAGATGTTCGATTGCTCATGATTCTCATAATCAGCATGTCGCATCACATATCCAAAACATCCATATTGCATCAAAATGCGAATGCGCTCAAATAGGATCTTTATGTCATTGTAAAGCTTTTCGTCTTCTCCTGCTTTCAGTGTGTAACCACAAAACAAATAGAATTTTGTCATTCTTTTCGGATTATACCGCTTCCAAATCTTGAGAGCTTTGATTATCTTTTCACGGTCTCGCCAATTATCAAAGGCAAAAATGAAATCGCCATGATACTTACATTTTGATAGCATCAAAGCAATCTCTTCTCCGTCTTCACTTTCAGCAAGTATTCGTTCATCAAGCCCCTGTCTAAACTGGAATGGTCGCTTTGAATCAATCAGCTTTTGCAACATCGGCTTCCAGATTTCTTTCGAAGCAGCTAAGAAGTTATCATCCCAAAGATAAATGTACGGACGAACTAAATTGCCTTTTTCATCTCTTTCTTCATCCAAGAACCATTCAAGATCGGAATAAGGGTAAACCTCATTCTCTAATTTATTGACACAAAAGGGGCAATGACGCATACAGCCACGAGTCAGGAAGCCAATAGAATAGTAGAGGTAGTCATTGAAATATGAAGCACGCCTTCCTTCCGCTATCTTAATCTTGACATATTCGTCGTAAAGTTTATAATATGGCATCTGTCTACGCATATCAATACCTAATAACTTTTTGCCACCTCTCTTATTCGGATATCGATTCAGAAATTCGTCATTCTCCAATTGGCTCATATCCCTAGTGCGAGCTGCCTTGAAGTCATTCACATCCTTCTTTATTGCATAGTCACCTGTTCCCCCAACCTTGAACTTCTTTTCTGCTATCGTTCCTTTCTCCTTCTCATAAAAGAGGGGATCAGGAGTAAATGCAAACACCTTTGATATAAATATCTTTGTATATTTTTCTACATCCTCATCCTTGTCAATAATCAGATGAAACAGAATTCCATTATCATTTAAGAATCCCGCTAATTTCAGCAATACAAGATTCGGATGACGTGTACCGCCATTCAGTAAGTCCGCATCAACCAAGCCTATTATTATTTTGTGATTTTCCATTTCACGTTATTACCAAAATTTATTTATTAACCTGTTGGCATCAATAAAATCCTTCACTTTCACTTCAGGGGCTTTTCCATCTCCAGCAGCGTTTTAGCAAAGGATGCACCGCGTAGGTACTCCACTTCAATACTGTTGAGGGGATTTATGGAGTTGTTCTATAACTCACTTATTTGTGCGCTTTCGCTCCACAAAAATTACTTTCAGTCTGTTTATATATACCTTTGTTTGCAATGATTTAATATCGCTGGCAAATTTAATAATATTTTGAATAAAAAAA
>JBFWMP010000074.1:0-13240 GCA_050251575.1 Clostridia bacterium | reverse complement strand
GAGAATATTTAAATACTCCTGCCCTATCAAACTTAATTGTTTGAATGAACTCTTCCAACTCTTCAAAATGCTCTTTCGTTTCACCTGGAAATCCCACAATGATAGAGGTTCTAATCGTTACATCGGGAACTATATTTCTGATTTTATTTAATAGATTCGTTAATTGCTCTTTTGTCCCTCTCCTTCCCATCTTTTTCAACACCTCATTACTGCAGTGCTGAACAGGGATGTCAAGATAATTGCATACCTTCGGCTGATTGGCAATGACTTCAATAAGCTGATCAGTAATATCTTCAGGATAACAATAATGCAATCGTATCCACTTAATATCATCAATCTTGCATAACTGGTTCAATAATTCATGAAGCTTATGTTGTCCATATAAATCTATACCATATCTCGTAGTATCCTGTGCTATGATAATAAGTTCCTTTACTCCTTGATTTGCAAGCTGCTTGGCCTCTGCATAAATATTTTCAATGGTCCTGCTCCGGTATTTGCCTCTTAGCTTAGGTATAATACAATAGGTACAGAAATTATCACAACCATCGGCAATTTTTAAATAAGCAGTATATGAGGGAGTACTTTGAAGGCGCGGCAATCCCTCTTCCGGAGTGAAATCCTGATTTCCATATCGAAGCACTTTCTGCCCCTTAAAAGTCTCATTGATTACTTCTGCAACTTCATGATAGTTTCCAGTACCTATTACAGCATCCACTTCAGGAATTTCCTTGATTATTTCATCCTTGTATCTTTCAGCCAGACAACCGGTAACAATCAGCAATTTACAATTACCTATCGTTTTATATCGTGCTAAATCCAAAATATTATCTACTGATTCTTGCTTTGCAGATTCTATAAATCCACATGTATTCACTATTAATATATGAGCTGACTCTGAATTATTGGTGATAGAAAAACCTTCTTTGGACAATAGACCTAGCATTACCTCGGTATCTACCAAGTTTTTAGCACACCCAAGCGATACTACTCCAATCTTATATTTCAAATCTTTCCCTACTTTCTTTTTCTAATTGCGACACTCCCGTATTATATCATTAATTACTTGATTTATCATCTCAAATGGATAACCTTTTCTTATAAAATAATTTTTTATATTATTTAATGATTTTTCATCATTACAAGTATAAGATGCTATCTTTTTCCTGACAAGCGGCTCGAGTACACTTCTCTCATCAAGTTCAAACTCATCTAGTTGTGCACTAATAATTTTCTCATCAATTCCTTTTTGTTGTAATTCTAAACGAATTCTATATTGACCATATTTTTTAAATGTAACAGCATATTTAATATATTTACATACATAATCTCTATCATCAATATACGCTAACCGTTCCATTTCTTCAATGACTCTTTCTGCAATATAAGCATCAAAACCCGATTGCTCCAGTTTTTGGTGCACTTCAAAAGATGTGCGTTTTTTATATAAAATATATTTAACAGCCAGTTTTTTTGCTTTAGAATAATTACATTGCTCATTAATTCTATCTATCTCTTGTTCCGTAATTTCTTGTCCTACATATAAGTTTAACTTGAACCAGTCCTCTTCATCAATACCAAATGCATATCTACCATCAATAAATACCGATACTCTACATTGATTCTTTTTTTGTACTTCAGTATGTGTGATAACCATCGTAAAAACCTCCGCAGATATAACTATAGCCTCTTTGTATATACAAAGAGGCTAATACTATTATACACTATTATTCAGATTCTTCAATATGATCATTGGCTGATGGCATGCTTTTTAAAAAAGCAAGATTGAGGTTTTCACGAATTTTAAATTCTATCTCTCTCGCCACTTCAGGATTCTCCCTCAAGAATTGCTTTGCATTCTCCCGACCTTGACCCAATCTGGTATCCCCATATGAAAACCATGCACCACTCTTATCAACAATATCAATATTTACACCTGTATCTAGAATATTACCTTCTTTAGAAATCCCCTGACCATACATGATATCAAATTCTGCTTCTTTAAAAGGTGGTGCGACTTTATTCTTAACAACTTTAACCCTTGTTCTGTTACCTACAACCTCATTTCCTTGCTTTAGAGACTCAATCCTTCGAACGTCAAGGCGTACAGAAGCATAAAACTTAAGTGCGCGTCCGCCAGGGGTAACTTCCGGATTACCGAACATGACACCTACTTTTTCTCTTAGCTGGTTAATGAAAATTGCGGTCGTGTTCGACTTGCTGATAACACCGGCAAGCTTTCTAAGTGCTTGAGACATCAACCTTGCTTGGAGACCTATATGGGAATCCCCCATTTCACCGTCAATTTCTGCCTTAGGTACCAATGCTGCTACAGAGTCA
Source organism: Clostridia bacterium (assembly GCA_050251575.1). Lineage (GTDB taxonomy): Bacteria > Bacillota > Clostridia > SK-Y3 > SK-Y3 > X23. The sequence goes on along the minus strand of JBFWMP010000074.1, from coordinate 10,900 downwards.
ACAACAATTACATCAATTGCACCACTCCGAACGAGTGCTTCAGCTATTTCTAATGCTTGTTCCCCCGTATCCGGCTGTGATACAATAAGATTTTCTATGTCTACACCTAATTTCTGAGCATACGCAGGATCAAGCGCATGCTCAGCATCTATAAATGCAGCTTCTCCTCCTGCCTTTTGCGCTTCAGCAATAATATGGAGAGCCACAGTTGTCTTACCCGATGATTCCGGACCATAAACTTCAACGATTCTTCCTCTTGGAACGCCGCCCAATCCAAGCGCAATGTCAAGACTTAACGCACCGGTTGGAATAGATTCCAGGTTAAGATGGGTGCTTTCGCCTAACTTCATTACTGCACCCTTACCAAATTGTTTCTCAATTTGGTTAAGAGCCATCTCAAGTGCCTTTTTCTTCTCTATCATATTTATTCCCGCCTTTATAAATATTTTTTATATTTATTCTCAATTTTTTCAAATTATGTTCTTGTAATAAAAAGTAATATGAAAAACTCCTGCACACCAAAACATCGGAACGTTTGTTCTTATTTATTATAACTTAATGTATACTAAAGGTCAAGCAATTTTGTAAATAATTTCATTAGTTTACTTTTGATGACCCAACAAATGTTTTCTGATGATATCTAGCGTATTCATAACGATCATGTTTCTTATTCTCTCTCGGTTTCCAGTAAGATGTAGCTCTTTATACCATTTCTTATCTGGTGTGGATATCCCGATATATACCAGTCCTACCGGCTTTTCTTGCGATCCTCCACCGGGGCCTGCAATACCTGTTACTGATATTCCTATATCCGCATCTGATTTCTTTCTTATACCATCAGCCATTTCCAATGCAGTCTGGCTGCTTACAGCTCCATATCTATCGAGAGTGTGCGATGATACACCCAATAATTCAGCTTTAGAGTCATTACTGTAAGTTATTGCTCCCATATGAAAACATTTTGATATCCCTGGAATGCTGGTAAACCTTTCACTTAAAAGTCCTCCTGTACATGATTCAGCCGTCGCAACAGATACACCTTTGTCCATAAGAAGTCTGCAGGTTACTTCCTCAAGACTTTCCTCCTCGACACCATAAACAGTTATTCCAAGTCTGCTTCTAATCTCGTCTTCTACAGGCTGAATAAGCTTTTCTGCATTTTCAACATCTTCGCATTTCGCAGTAATTCTTAGTGTTACCTCACCTTGTTTTGCATAGGGAGCAATAGTCGGGTTACTCTGACTTTCAAATATATCGGCAAGCTGTTCCTCCAATGCCGACTCACCGATACCAAAAATTCGAAGCACATGTGAATGTATAATATATGGGCTCTTATTACGTAAGTATGGATATACAGACTGCTTAAACATAGGCTGCATTTCTTTTGGCGGTCCCGGAAGCATTACAATAGTCTTTCCATTTTTCTCTATGATACATCCCGGAGCAGTTCCATTATCATTGAGCAAAACAATACTCCCCTCAGGCAGCAAAGCTTGCTTCTCATTATTATTCGTCATCACCCTATGCATCTTATGAAAAAAAGATTTGATTCTATCTAAGCTTTCCTGGTGTGGCACCAGTGACAATCCCATAATCTGTGCAACAGTTTCTTTGGTTAGATCATCCTTGGTAGGACCCAGTCCGCCTGTCAGGATTACTATATCAGTCCTATCCAATGCATTCTGCAAAGCTTCCTCCAAACGCTTCTGATTATCTCCAACTACAGTTTGATAAAAAACATCTATGCCCAATTGCGACAATTCTACAGATAAATACTGAGCATTTGTATTCAGTATTTGTCCTAAAAGCAGTTCAGTCCCTACAGCAATAATTTCTGCATTCATATACAAAGCCTCCTTTAAAAATATGCATTGCTATCTTACTGTATAATTTTAGCATATATATTTTATTTTATCACAACATTCTTGTTAATTTTTTTTTATAAGGGAATATTACTTAAAATAGAACTATTAGAGGAGGATTTATAATGCTTCATAAGATAACAGGTAAAATTTCAATAATTGGTGCAGGATTTGTCGGCTCAACAACAGCTTACACACTTATGCTCAGTGGACTGGTATCAGAAATTGTTCTTATAGATATCAATAAAAGCAAAGCTGAGGGGGATGTTATGGATATGAATCACGGCATCTCTTTCGTACGTCCGGTTCAAATTATCTCTGGTAATTACAAGGATTGCCATGACTCCGACATTGTTATCATCGCTGCAGGAGCCAACCAAAAGCCTGGAGAAACCAGAATTGATCTTGTGAGAAAAAATACAGAAATATTTAAATCTATTATCCCTGAAGTTATAAAATATTGTAAAGATGCTATATTGTTAGTGGTTACTAATCCTGTCGACATCCTTACATATGTTACACTCAAGATATCAGGATTATCCCCAAAAAAAGTTATTGGCTCAGGTACAGTGCTAGACACCTCAAGATTTAAATTTCTCCTCAGCCAGCATATAGGCATCGATACCAGAAATATTCACGCCTATATATTAGGAGAGCATGGAGACACTGAGGTTGCAGCTTGGAGTCTGGTAAATGCAGCAGGAATGACGATAGAAGAATTTTGTAAATATTATGGAAAATGCGAAGGATATTCAAAGCAGGAAACCTATGAAGATGTTAAAAACTCTGCCTATAAAATTATAGAGAAAAAGGGTGCTACTTATTATGCGGTAGCACTAGCCGTCAGGAGAATTGTGGAATGTATCATGAGAGACGAGAACTCAATACTAACTGTGTCCGGACTTATAGAAGGTCAATATGGAATTGATAATGTTTGCTTTAGCTTACCCACTATCGTTAATGAAAAAGGAATAGAAAAAACATTAGAGATACCACTTACTGATGAAGAAACTAAATTGTTACATAAATCAGCACAGGCATTGAAAGATGTACTAAAGGAGATACAATTGTAAAGATAAATATATATCGAGGCAACCAACATAATTGACAAATCGGACGAGCAAAGCTCACCCCTACAATCCATATTGTTGATTGCAGCACAGTGATTGTAGGGAACGGTTATGAACCGTTCGAAACCACTGATAAAGTATGATTTAAGCAAAAGAAACTCGAGATGTCATCCTGAACGCAAGTGAAGGATCTTAGCACTTAAGCAGCGTTAAAGATTCTTCATTTCACTTCGTTGCATTCAGAATGACACAAAATGGGCTTTTTCAGTGATCTCGAACCGTTCCCTACAAATACAATTGGTAAAAACCGCACCATGTGTAGGGCCGTATAGATATACGGCCGAAAATAGACAACAGCGGACGTATTGCCATACGTCCCTACGACACCAAAATCTATGGTGTGTGAAGGGTACCTGTGATTCTGAACGCAGTGAAGAATCTTTGAGATTTGAAACATAAGATCTTCACTACGTTCAGGATGACAATCAATGCAACCGATACAACCTCCAACTATGTCGCATTATTTCTAATAATTCTCCGGCTTTGGTGGAATAATAGCCCATGCCAATAGGTATGCAATCAATCCACCGATTCCTCCCGTAGAAATACTTATTAATACCCACGCCAATCGAATTAATGTGGAGTCAATTCCAAAATATTCACCTAAACCGCCGCTTACTCCGGCCCACTTCTTATCTGTATTGGAAAGGTATAATTTTTTTTCCATCTCAATCCTCCTATACATCGTAATGGTTTCCCTTATAATTATATACGGAAACGTTTAAAAAAAGTATGATGGATTTACGTCTCTCCTATGATTTCCATTACCTCGGTTTCATTCACTGCTTTATCTACCATCGCCTCCACATCCAAATGTGTTTCCGATTCTATAATTTTATCCAGAACCGGCTTGGTCTTAGGGTGTTTAGGTACAAAAACTGTACAGCAATCTTCATAGGGGAGTATTGAAGTTTCAAAGGTATCAATCCTTCTTGCGATACTGATAATTTCTTCCTTATCCATTCCAATTAGAGGTCTGAATACAGGCAAATCCACAGCAGCATTAGTTACTCCAAGGCTTTGTATAGTTTGACTTGCTACCTGACCAAGACTTTCTCCTGTTATAAGTGCATTAGAACCAGACTTCACCGCAATCTTTTCAGCAATCATCATCATAAACCTTCGCATGATTAATGTCATTTGCTCTTCAGGACATTTTTCATGAATTTCAAGTTGAATATCAGTAAAAGGTACAATATGCAGTTTTATTTTACCACAGTATAAAGCCAAAATTTTTGCCAGTTCAATGACCTTATCCTTTGCCCTTTCGCTCGTATACGGAGAACTAAAAAAATGTACCGCCTCCAGTTCTACACCACGTTTTGCAATCATCCATCCTGCTACTGGGCTATCTATACCACCGGACAGGAGCAATGATGCTTTTCCATTGCTTCCCACAGGCATTCCTCCTATGCCGGGTGTCTTCTCAGTATAAACATAGGCTGACGTATCTCTTATTTCTACATTCACAACGATATCCGGATTATGTACATCTACGCTCAAATGACTAAACTGACTTAATATATATCCCCCTACTTCCCTGCTTATTTCAGGAGATTTTAGTTGAAACTTCTTATCTGCACGCTTAGTTTCAACCTTAAAGGTCTTGATTTGTGATAAAGCCGGCTGCAGATATTCTATCGACTTTTTCTTGATTAATTCCAAATCCTTATCTACCTTAGCAACACGGCTAATGGAGACAATCCCAAAAACTTTCTTAAGCCTTTCAATAATCTTTGCAATATTGACATCATCACTTAATGGCTCAATGTATGTGGTCGCTTGGGCTTTGGATACTTTTATCTTTCCCAATCCTCTTAGAGAGTTTTTAATATTCTTGATTAATCTTTCTTCAAACAAAGGTCGATTCAGACCCTTTAATATAATCTCGCCGTATTTTACCAGGACTAATTCTTCCATAATTATTACCTCCGTACATATTTTCTGAGTTGCTTGACTATAGTTGATAATTGTTCTGCACAGTATTCGATTTCTTCCATCGTATTAACGGCAGATACACTAAATCTTACTGCCCCTCCAATATCCTCACGCTTTAACCCCATCGCACTTAACACATGACTGGGTGATGGTTTGTTAGATGAACAGGCTGAACCTGTAGATACAAAAATCCCTTTATCCTCCAGTGCGTGCAAAAGCACTTCCGCCTTTATGCCAGGAAAAGAAATATTTAATATATGCGGTGCACCGCCTTTATCACAATGTCCATTAACAATAGTATCATCCACGTTTTTTATAATTAAATCTTTAAGCTTGTCTTTTAAATTGTTCATCACTGAAATTTGACTTCTGAGGTTAGTAAAGCTAAGCTCTACAGCTTTTCCAAATCCAATAATGCCGGGCACATTCTCCGTCCCTGACCGTATCCCTGTTTCTTGACTGCCCCCATATACGATAGGTTTAAGCAGCAGCCCCTTTTTGATATACAAAGCACCTATTCCTTTAGGTCCATGAAGCTTGTGCCCACTTATAGACAGCAGATCAATACCTAACTCTTCCGGGACAAATGCAACTTTACCAAATGACTGTATGGCATCTACATGAAATACAGCCTGTGATTTTTGCAAGTCCAGCATCTGCCTTATCTCTTTAAGCGGCTGTACAGTGCCTACTTCATTGTTGACATGCATAATACTTACTAGTATGGTATCATTACTTATTTCTTGTTCAAGCTGCTTCATATCTATCATGCCATTTTTATCAACCTGAATATAAGAAACTCTAAATCCTTCTTCCTCCATGTGTTTAAAAGTATTTAATATAGAAGGATGCTCAATGACTGATGTAATAAGATGATTGCCCCTTTTTTTATTAGCTGCGGCAACTCCTCTTACAGCAATATTATTGGACTCTGTTCCTCCTGAAGTGAAATAAACCTCATTATTTTTTGCATCCAATGCTTTTGCAATATTTTCTCTTGCTTTCTTTATTGTCCGTTCAGCATTAATTCCTTTTATATGTAAAGATGAAGGATTTCCATAATTATTAGTCAGCATTTCTACCATTGCCTCTACAACTTCCGGATATGGTTTGGTCGTCGCACTATTATCAAGGTATACTTCTTTGTGCATTAAATCACCCCACTGCTCATTTATATTAATATCATACCCTAAATACACTTTAATTTTCCATCGCTTTATTTTATATTAATTACAGAAAATTTGCAAATATAACTGTATATCTCTTTTTTATTATACATAAATAAGTCTTTGGCTCTGCAACTTTTTTTGATATAATATTCTTATATGCTAAGAATATACGACTACTTCAAGTCATCTAAGGAGGAACAAAATGGAGACAAAAGAGATGAATAACTTGTTCGAGGATGTAGAAGATCTAGAACCTCATAATTTAAAAGATGAGGAAAAACATAATGATGAAAAAAAAGACTCCCTCGAACAAGAAAGAATAGAAACCGACTTTCTCTTCGATAGAAAATTTCACTGTCCTGTTTGTAATTCACATATTACTGCACGTTCTGTCAAAGCTTCAAGTATAAGAATACTTTCCCGAGATAGTGATTTTATGATCCATTATAAAAATCCTAACCCCATGTTATATGATATATGTGTTTGCACTGAATGCGGATACGCAGCAAGTTCATCACAATTTAATAATTTATCACCAACGCAAATAGGACTGATTCGTGAAAAAATCTGTACAAAATGGAACCCAAAAACGTATAGTCCAATATACAATTTGGACATAGCTATTGAAAGATATAAACTTGCTTTATTAAATTCTATTGTTAAAAACGGTAAAGCTAGCGAAAAAGCATTTTTATGTCTCAGACTCAGCTGGCTAAATCGTCTCAAAAATGATACTGAAAACGAGAAGAAATTTTCTCAACAAGCACTAGAAAACTTTTTACAAGCATTTGAAAAAGAATCTTTTCCCATCGCAGGATTAGATGAACCTAGCCTTATATACCTAATAGGAGAATTATATAGAAGAGCAGAAGACGATAATAATGCTTTATTATGGTTTAGTCGTGTATTATCCAACCGTACAGCAACAAATAAAATTAAAGATATGGCTCGTGACCAAAAGTATTTGATGGTTCAAGAAAAAACAGAATCAAAAAACAATAAACAAATCACAAGTGAGAATGATATCAAACAAAAATCAGGGTTGTTTCATGGACTATTTAGCTGGAGTAAATAAATACATAATTACCATAAAGTACATTAATAATGTTTCTTATTCTAGGAAATCATATTAATGGAGGTGATAGACATGGCAAATACTAATCAAAAATTAGTACCTGAAGCAAGAGCAGCTCTTGACAGATTTAAAATGGAAGCTGCAACTGAAGTTGGCGTTAACCTTAAGCAGGGTTATAATGGAGACTTAACTGCAAGACAGGCTGGCTCAGTTGGTGGACAGATGGTTAAGAAGATGATCCAACAGGTTGAACAGGGCATGGCTGGTAAATAATCTCTAAATAATGATAAAAATAAAAGTAGTCGTAATAGATATTACGGCTACTTTTATTTTTATATAATAGCTACTTATCTGCTTTGTGCAGCTTTTTGAACCATCTTTTGATGCGCGCTATCTACACGGTTAGTTCCATGCGTTTTACTCTGATAGAAATGTAAATCAATTACTCCGGACATATTATTACCTTTTACACCATCCAAATTAGCACCACGTCCATAGTTTCCACTTCTACTGTCAACAGTCTGCCCGAAAGGCTTGTCTTCTCTCCCGGCATGAGGCATTGCTGCAAGAGACGCAGCCATCTCCCTACCATTTACATTCACAATCACCGCTCTTCTTTCCCATGACCAGCTGCCGCCATATATTTTTTTCAGAACAGCAGTATCTTCCTTGGTCAGCGTTTCTACGTCTGCATGATTATATCCTGTAACTCTTTGTATTTTAAAAGAAATTCCGGTACCTACATCCGTTACCGTTGCAGTATCCCATTTTTTAAAGATATTTTCTGCGCCATTAAACCAGGGCACTAATAAATCTTGAGTTTTTGCCGCAGCTCCTCTGCTAACCTGTGGAGTATTCCTTGATAGTGCACCTAAAGTTTGCGGTCCTGCTATACCATCTACTAATAATCCTTTATCTTTTTGGAACTGTATTACCGATCCCTTCGTAATGGAACCATAATATCCAGTAGTATTGGCATGAAAATATCCTAATTCCTTTAATCTTAATTGCAAATCTTTAACTTCGGTTCCTGTGGAACCTACTTTCATAACAATCGATGTATTTTGATATGAACTGGCATATGCTGGTGTAGAATATGACGAGATTACACCTGCTGAAAGCGTAAAACTCACTGCACCTATAATAATTATTTTTTTAATATTCATTTTCAACATCTCCTCTAATAAAACTATTATAAACTATCATTAGTTTACCATAATAGTTTCATTTAGTCTAAGACGCTAAGTACGATTATCTTTGATTACAAGATGTATATTTGTGTATTCTTTGATTTTCTTAAGTTATTACAAAATTATTAAATTCTGTTACAAAACTATTAAATAAGTCAAAGTTTTAGTTATGTACTTCAAATTGTGTCTTACATAACGACTCATACAGTCCGCCTTGATGAATTAGCTCATCATGACTTCCAACCTCAACTATTTCACCTTCTTTTAGAACAAGTATGGTATCTGCCTTTTTAACAGTTGATAATCTATGCGCTATAACGATAATGGTACGACTGCCTGCCAGTTCTTGTATGGCTTGTTGAATCTGCTTTTCCGTTTCAACATCAACCGAAGCAGTGGCCTCATCTAATATTAAAATAGGTGTATTTCGCAAAACTGCTCTGGCAATAGATAAACGCTGCTTCTGTCCACCGGATAGTTTCACTCCTCTTTCACCAATAACGGTATCATACCCCTCAGGGAGTTCCATGATAAACTCATGGGCACGTGCTATCTTTGCAGCTTGGATAATATCATCAATTGAAACAGCTTTACTTCCATATGCAATATTGTTCGCAACGCTTCCGTTAAAAAGGAATATATCCTGTAGAACGATACTAATCTGGCTTCTTAGAGAAGAAATGGCGATATCTCTGATATCAACTCCATCCAAAAGCACCCTGCCGGAAGTTGTATCATAAAATCGTGCGACCAGACTGATAATTGTAGTCTTACCAACACCGGTAGGTCCTACTAACGCAATCATCTTTCCAGGCTTAACATGAAAACTTATATCTTTTAAAACAGATTTCTCAGAGATATACCCAAAACTCACGTTTTGAAAGATAATCTCTCCCTTTGCCTCTACTATTTCTTTCGCATCTTTTTTATCAATAATATCCGGTTCAGTATCAAGCAGTTCAAATACTCTTTCAGCTCCCGCTATCGCCTGTTGTAAATCTTCGATAACTCTTGCCAGAGTAGTAATGGGCTGATAAAAAAGACTGAGATATAAAATAAAACCAACGATATCAGCAGGTGATATAAAGTTTTGCGTAGCTAGCCATCCACCAAAGCCTACAACAACTACAGTACCAAATGCACTAACCATCTCAACAGTGGGATGAAATATTGCGCTTAACTTTAATGCATGCAATATGGCTGAAGCATATTTTTTTGCCCTTTTTTCAACTCTGTTTTTTTCTCTTGTTTGCTGATTAAAAACCTGAATCTCCTTAATGCCTGAAATATTATCCTGCACCACTGCATTCAAGTCAGCCAATGTACTTTGCGCCTCTCTGAAGTTTGGCAGAATCTTTTTAGTAAACATCCATCCTCCAAGTACTAAGAATGGAATAGGAATCAATGCTAACGCTGCCAAATAGGCATTCATCATAAAAAGAATCACAGTAATACCGGCTAAAATCAAACCATTTGTAATTAAATCAGGAACTGCATGTGCTATAAGAACCTCAAAAGTTGCTGTATCATTAATTGTCCTTGATATAAGCTGACCGGTCTGCTTATCATGATAGTATTTTAAAGATAGTTTTTGTAAATGCTCATAGACCATCGTTCGCATATCCGCTACCAGGCTCCATGCTGCAACATGACTTAAGTATCTATAGAAGTATGTAAAAATAGCTCTAATAATATACGCAGCAATAAGAATAATGACTATATTCTGAATGACTGGTAGTACCGCACCGTTCTCTCCTTCAGTCAGAAGTTTAATCAACTCTTTAACTAACCATGGTGTAATAAGATTCATTGAGGTTATTACAAGCAAACTGAATCCGGATATAGCCAACAGCCACCAATACGGACGCGCATATTTTAAAAGCCGAATAACATTTTTCATTTTTGATTTTTCCTCCTAGGTGCAATCAAATAGTTTAATATACATTCTTTTGAAGTATAACAAATTTTCTATACTTCTTCAACCTGCAAAAATTAATAAACATCCCTCCTGCAGAATTGAAAAAGCCATTCAGACTTCTCCGAATGACTTACATGATTACTGTATTTTAAGCGCCAAATTTATACACTCTTGCCCCGCCCCTTGCATCAATAGAGTGCTTTAACCCTTCTGCCATTATTGACAGACGCCATATATTATATATATTATGAAATATAGCAGAAAATGTGAAAACAAAACCACATCAAGAATATGTTGCTTCACCTTTATGTATTTTTTTATTTAAAGAAAGGGCATTAAATAAACAATTGCCTGACGTATAACATCGTATATTGTTTCTGCATCAAACAATAATGACAAATAATCGTATTTTTGAATATTACTTTTTATACATTTTACGTAACTTCATTGTAAATAATAGTTTAAAAAGCACTGGTAGGTGAAATATTTTGTATCATCTTGTAATCGTCATATGCTTTGTTATAGCTGCTCTTTTATGGGGTGATCGGCGTAATTGGAGATCGTATTATTCGACCATTCTATTTTTTATAGCCGGAGATCTTATATATAACTTTCTGC
>JBFWMP010000073.1:9703-13254 GCA_050251575.1 Clostridia bacterium | reverse complement strand
GGACCGGATAATTTCACTGCGCCGTTTTCCAATACATAGGCTCTATTTGAAACACGAAGTGCCATATTTGCATTCTGCTCAATCAGCAATACGCTGATGCCCTTGCGGTTAATATCCGAAATCATCCGGAAGATTTGTTTCACCAGATTAGGAGCGAGTCCCAAAGAAGGTTCATCCAACAGCAAAAGCTTGGGATGGCTCATTAAGGCGCGCCCAATTGCCAGCATTTGCTGCTCTCCTCCCGACATTGTTCCTGCCAGCTGCTTTTTTCTCTGTTCAAGCCGCGGAAACATGCCGTACATTTCTTCCATTGTGGACTTGATTTCCGCCTTGTCCTTCCTTGTATAAGCACCGGCCCGTAAATTCTCTTCCACCGTAAGCCTTGGAAATATTCCTCTTCCCTCAAGTGAAAGACTGACTCCAAGCCGGACGATTTCATCCGGCCTGCAGCGGGTAATATCCTTGCCGTCGAACAGAATCTTACCGCTTGAAGCCGGAACAATGCCGGTTATTGAAGCAAGAAGCGTGCTTTTGCCAGCTCCGTTGGAACCTATCAAGCTGATGATTTCTCCCTCTTCCACCTCAATACTTATACCGTTCAATGCGGTAATTCTGCCATAGCTTGTACGTAAATCCTGCACTTTTAACAAGCTCATGCTTCCACCTCGCTTTCTCCGAGATAAGCAGCAGCAACCTGCTTATTCTCCTGAATCTCGTGAGGAAGTCCTTCTGCTATCTTTTTGCCATAATCCAAAACATATATATAGTCCGATATGTTCATAACGACATTCATGTCATGTTCAATCAAAAGAATAGTAAATCCCTGTTCTTTCAAATGGAGAATAAACTGTCTCAGTTCTTCTGATTCCTGCGGGTTCATTCCTGCCGCCGGCTCATCCAACAATAAAAGCTCTGCTCCTGTTGCTATTGCCCGGGAAATTTCAAGCTTACGCTGCTCTCCATACGGCAAGTTATCGGCATAATCATCCGAACGCTTCTTAAGTCCTACCTCATCCAGCAGCCTGGCTGCGTAACGGATTCGCTCTCCTTCTATCTCCCGAAAACGTCTGGTTCGAAACAACTCATCAAACAGACCATAATCTGTGCGGATATGTGTCCCCACCAATACATTTTCTATTACCCTCATATCAGGGAAAAGCCTTATATTCTGAAAGGTTCTTGCCATACCCGCAGACACTATATCCTGCGGAGATAATCCGTCAATCCGCTTGTTGTTGAGATAAATCTCTCCTTCATTCAGAGGATATATGCCTGTCAGAAGATTAAAAACAGTCGTCTTGCCGGCTCCATTAGGTCCGATGATGCTTACAACCTGTCCTTTTTCCATCTTGAAGCTCAGCTGGTCTACTGCAGTAAGCCCGCCAAACCGGATTGATACATTGCGTGCTTCAAGAAATGCCATACTGACCACCCCTTTTTTTACTATAGTCAGACCTGCTCCGAAGATGGACAGGCTTCTCTTCCGGTATTTTATATGGGATTGCTGAACGCCATCCGAGTACTCCTTGTGGCCTGAAACGCATCATGACTATCAGCACAATACCATACACTACAAAGCGCCATTCCATCAGAGGTCTTGCAATTTCGGGGAATACAATAAGTATTGCCGCTCCAAGAAACATTCCCCTTATCGTTCCCATCCCTCCCAGTATCACTATGCTTAAAATGAGAATAGAAACATCAAAGGTAAAGGAGTTATGGTCAATATACCCGACAAGGGTGGCATAGAAGCTTCCTGCAAGTCCGGTAATCACTGCTGAAATAACGAAGGCCAGTATTTTGTACCGTGCGGTGCGAATTCCCATCATTGTTGCTGCCAACTCGTTTGCCTTAATAGCTCTTAATGCTCTTCCCGATTTCGTATGCTGTATGGTCATGCATATAAATGTAACTAAAATAAGTAAAGCCATCATCAAATAATACATTCCGTTATTGGCTAGGGTCAGCTGATATCCGAAAAACGACGGCCGGGGGATATTTCTTAATCCTAATGTACCGTTGGTTACAGAATCCCAATTCATTATAACCATTTTGACAATTTCCCCGAATCCAAGTGTTACGATAGAAAGATAGGTTCCGGTCAGCCGAAGAGTAGGCAATCCAATCAACAATCCGCATACACCTGTAACTGCCATTGCAATCAGTGCTGCCGGAAGGAAGTTCATATTCAGCTTTATCATTAAAATTGCTGCCGTATATGCTCCAATGGCAAAGAAGCCTGCATGTCCCAACGATACAAGACCGGTAAAGCCCGTCAGCACATTCAGCCCCAAAGCCAGCATTGTATAGATACCCACCATAATCGTGATACGAATGATATATTGGGAGAATCCGAAGTAAGGTACGGCAAGCAATAAAAGAATTACACCGATGGATAGCATACTCCTGTTATTGTGTATCCGCTCTTCAATATTGGCTTTTATATTTAAAAAAGGATTTACGTTAATAATCTTTTTCTCCATATCCTATACCTTCTCTATTCCTTTCTTGCCAAACAATCCGGATGGGCGGACAATAAGTACAAGAATTAATATGATAAATGCAACGGAATCACGGTATGCCGAACCGAACCAAGTAGCTGCAAGAGCCTCCGCTACACCGATTATCAAGCCTCCTGCAATGGAACCGTGAAATATACCTATACCTCCCAGCACTGCTGCTGCGAAAGCCTTAAGTCCGACCATAAAGCCCATGGTGGGATATACAATCTGATAATATCCGCTGATTAAAACACCGGCAATCGCGGCAGATGCTCCCCCAAGGAAAAATGTAAAGGCAATAATAAAGTTTGTATTAATTCCCATTAACTTTGAAACCGTTTCATTTTGTTCTACGGTGCGCATCGCAAGTCCAACTTTCGAGAACTTCACAAGGATGGTCAGCAATACTAACAACAAGATTGACACTGCCAGCATCACAATCTGCATTGTATTAATCTTAGCACCCAAGAAAGATATCATTTTATTTTCAAATAGTAGCGGAAATGGTTTTTTCTCACTGCCGAAAGCCATCATAAGCAGGTTTTGAATAATATAAGATATTCCTATTGTAGTGATCAGCGAAGAAATTGCAGGTGATTTCTTCGCTCTGAGGGGACTTAATGCCATCTTATCTATCAGGATTCCGAGTAATCCGGTCAACACTACTCCAAGTATAATTGCAGGTACCAAACCGAAGTTAAGGCTGACAAGCAGAATAACAATATGTGCTCCAAAGGCATATACCGCTCCATGTGAAAAATTCACCAGCCGCAGAATACCGAATACCAATGAATAGCCTACCGCAATTAATGCATATGCCATTCCAAGTGCCAACCCGTTAAATGTTTGCTGCAAAATCATACCTTCGTTCTCCTTTCGTTGGATATTGCAACCTGCCGTACGTTAGTTTCCTGTCTTTGGGCTGTCAAAACGTACAAATTTGCCGTCTTTAACAATTAATTTCGCATATTTCTTAGTGGCATCACCGATATCATCAAACTTTGTTTCACCTGTAATGCCCGGATAATTAATAGAGTTAAGAGTATCTCT
>JBFWMP010000073.1:0-9603 GCA_050251575.1 Clostridia bacterium | reverse complement strand
ACTGAGTTATTACGGAATATATAATTTCCTATTGAAGAATAATCAGGATGTGATGCAGTATTTGATATTTCAATATATTTATTTTCCTGGTATGTCGGAGCCGCTACCATACTTACACCGGATGAAAAATGTCCGAGTACGCCTATGATATCTTTATCACTGACGATTTTCTGTGCAATAGAAGCAGCCTCATCGCCTGAATTCTTATCGTCATAGGATACGATTTCGATTTCGCGGTCAAGAACCCCGCCATTTTCATTCCATTCATCTACTTTGATTTGTGCGGCAAGCAAGAAGCTTTTGCCGTATTCTGCATTATCACCTGTCATCGGAAACGCAACGGCTACTTTGAGGGGTCCGTCTCCCGAATTAGTATTGGATGAAGCGCAACCGCTCAATAAGGATATTGAAATAATTAAAACCAATAATAAACTAATACTCTTTTTCATAATAAACACTCTACCTTTCATCATTTATCTATCAATTTATATAATCATATTCCCACAGCTTTTACAGCAACAACATCGAGTATCTTTCATTATGTACATTGAAGTTTTCTCCTCTCGCACCCAATTCACACTAAACATATTGATTTAATATGAATTAAATTATAATGATTATATTGTCTTATGTCAAGTACAATGTAAAATTATTTTTAGTAATAATAGTTTATTGAAACAAAAAACACCCGCAAGTCCTGCATCAAGCAAGCCCTGCGGGTCCCCTCATATTCTTATATATTCCAGTTCAGTTTCAAACCATCCTTAAATATAAAGGCTATCTCGTACTCCAAATGTATAGCCATTGCCTTGATATCGATATTCCAAACTTTCTCATGAAAGCCAGAAAAAGATGAAGCACAAATCCCATCCTCCTGCTTTCTGTAAGCATAATAAAAGAAAGCAAAACATTGGCATTTACCGGCAACCCTAAAAAGAATGCGGCAATAAAACTTACTTTATTTTATTTACAAAATCTACTATAATCTCAATAAACTCATCCGGATGCTCAAAATGAATATCATGTCCGGATTTTATCGTTATCATCTTATTTCCTTCAATTAGGCTATGAACCTTTTCAGCGTCTTCATCACTGTTAGCTGCATAAAGCACTCCGTCCTCGCCATATAATGTGGCTGCCTTAATATATACTGAAGGACATTCTATATTGGACAAAGTTTCTTGCTGATCAAATCCTTCAAACCATGTACCTGTATAAAAAGTCTCTGAAAATTCTGTATCAAAGTTATCTAAATAACGTGTACCATGAATCAAGTCATATGGTACGTACCATAATTTCAACGGCTCTCCCGGATGCTTTGTCCGATAATTCTTTGTACTTGCTGCAATAATTTTTCTCAAATCACCAAACAATCCCCAGAAATAACTGTTTTCCATATAGTACACTACATAATCATCCGTATCTGTTTGGTTTCTAAAGTTATGTACTATTTTAAAGCCTTCAAGCCAAACAAACGTGTTTTGCATTTCTTCCGGCTCCACACTAAAAAATGGTGGATCCTCTAAAACAACCCCCAACACATTTTCTGGTGCATTGGCTGCAATCCATGCTGCTAAAACCCCGCCAGAAGAATGACCTGATATCACGCTTGGTTCACCAATGACGTTTTTAATAAACCAGATAAAATCTTGCCCCATAGCAACCCCTGTATACTTTGAAGGATCATGACTGGACTTTCCATGTCCATGAAAATCAATTGCATATACGTGATAATATTCAGCCAACTCCGGAAGAACTCTTGAATAATCTTCCCATTGCATAGCCTGCCCGTGTATTAACAGAAGAGCTGCCCCATTATTTGGTCCTTCAGCATAATTTAGTATGGTCCCATCATCAAGAGTTACCTTTTTTTCTTCATACCCCGCACTATATGTTTTCGCTAATGGTTTTTCATCATAATGTATATTTTGATAAGCATAAGCGCCAAGAGCGATTGTGGCAACTACAATGATTATAACCAGCACACGCAAAAATATTTTCAACACTTTAATTTTCTTCTTCTTTATCACCTTTTTTCTTATATCTCTTTTTTCTTTATTTCTCATTCTCTTCACTATTCCTCATTTTTCATTTTCTTGTATAAAAACCAATTATAAATTACTAATTCATTGCTAATCGTTTGTATTTCGTATTATATAAATCCATAGTTTAAACTGGCCAACACAAAACTAATACTATGATTTGCATATACTCTTCAAATATTACTAAAACATTTTGACTCTGCAACTCTTCCTTCCCTTTTGCTCTATTTTAACTTTTTAAGTAGAATAATAATTAAATATACGTAAAAAGTATGAAAACTCGCAGGGGGAAATTAGGAAATTAGGGGACGGTTCTTGAATTGAATTTTAACCTTTTAGTATTTAAAAATAGGAGCCTAAGATAAGCTCCTATTTACTATTTATGTTGCTACTAATTTATAAATTTTTCAACAAATCGCATTAACATGGTGGCTACTTCTGCCCTTGTTGCACTAGCCTTTGGGTTAAAACGATTGTTTCCTGTTCCTTGAATAAGTCCTGCTTGTTGGCAAGTCATAACATCTTTTAACGCCCAATCGGAAATATCATCCATATCTTCAAATATAACTTTATCTATGCTTGGAGCTAGGTTTATTCCGGCATACTCAGCATACCGCACGAAGATTGAGCACAATTGTTCGTGCGTAATTTCATCATTAGTTCCAAACAAACCGTCACCGTACCCCTTTACTAGCTCTGTTTGTGTCGCCCAGCCGATCGGTGCGCTATACCACAGTCCTGCCTGAACATCTTTAAAACTGCTCAGATTGTAATCTCCTTCACTTATATTATACAATCTGCTTAGTACAGTTACAAACATTGCACGAGACATATTTGTGTCCGATTCAAAGGTGTTTTCAGTGGTTCCATAGAAAAGACCATATCTGTTTACAAAACTAATTGAACTGTAGAACCATGAATTTTCTTCTATATCTTGAAATGGATTTTGCCATTCCTCTAACAAATATATAACAAAAGGTGATAATCCATTTACGACAATGCTTGCATATCCGTTTGCATCAACTTTTGTACGATAATATTCCCATGTCCCATCATTTTTTTTATGTCCAATAAGACTATCTTTTCCCTCGCAGTTAGGTAAGTAAAAAGTTATTGTAACCGGTTCATCAGTATGAAATTCTTCTCCGTCCATTTCAATATCTACATCCAACATAACAAAAATTTCATCGGCACCTTGTTCTGTTCCTTTTGTTTTAGCTTCAGTATATAAATCAGATACCATATTGCCCGCTTCATATTTATTAACCACAAGCTTTGGTATGCTATCTCCATCTATATATGGCAAAATAGCCATAGTACCCGTTTCGGCGTTCATAATTCTATAGTTTTTGGAATCTAGATTTTGATTAGCCATTGCATATAAAGTTTCCAATCTGCTAATCTCAGTAGTTGTCATTTTAAACATTTGATTATCATTCAGACTCAGATATCCTTTTAATATTTGATCAATAGAATAGATGACCTTATTCAACAAATCAATATAATCATCATCACTCATATCTTGTGGCTGTCCTAATCCACCTTCACTAAATGAAATATCAGTATCCGCTTTCGGGATAGAGGCAATAGCTTCACGTACTGCATCAGCTGTCTTTGGAGGTGAACTTATAGTGTCGAATTCATGGGGTGCTTCAACGGCACTCCCTCCTCCACCGGTTTTCGTATCATCTTGTGTATTATGATCTAATATTTCCAGTGGAATCACATAGGTTGTATTGTGTTCGTCGCTAAATTCAACCTTAACATTCACTAATCCATTATTTAATGCTGCAATTGTTAACTCGGCATCCTCAGTAATGATGATTGTATTCTCATCTATTCTGGTTTCATTTCCACTATTTGTACTAATAGATATTAAGCGGCGATTCTCATCTTCAACAACACTTCTGATGCCTGGATCGGTACTTTCTTTCAATGGATCTATGATAGTAATTTTAGCTTGTATATCACCTGCTTTTGATAGATTATTGATTTTATAGATTTTCTTAGCCAATTTGGCCACAGGTGATAACTCAAACTTAATATAGTTCGAAATTAACCGTACAAAGAAATCTTTAAGTTGGCCTTCGCCTTCATCAATAATTTTTTCGTATAGTGTAGGGTATTCTACATGAGACATTATAATGGTAGAAGGTATTTCAGTAGTGCTTCCTTCAAGAGCTGTAACAAACACATTATTCAAATAGTATCTAACATCAATATCGGTTAACTCTAACATAGATGAAAACCAAATATTAGTGCTAAATTCCAGTTCAAGATACTCTCCCGGATTTAAAGCCTTTATGGAAACCCCATTGCCTTCATTGAAATAATCTTGTGTTAAAACCCCAGTTATTTCTGCACCCAATAATATTCTTGTTTGGAATTGTTCTGCTCCAGTTAATGCAAAAGAAAGATTATAGATTGGCTTATCAGAAACATTAACAAGTTTAAAGTTTACTGCATAATTCTCCCCCCTATATGCAGCATCAGGAGCAGTAATAACTAAGTTAAGTGCATCACCTGCCCAAACACGCAATGGGTTTTCTGTCTCAAACACCATGGAAAAAGGCTCTGAAAGCACACCATCCGACGCATATCTGCCGTTTACACTTGCACTTAGACAATATTCCCCCTGTACATCTCCTCTTACATACCAGTGAACTTTTTCGCTTTCGCCCTTTTCGATGGTACCAATCTCCATTGTTTCATGTTCTGCTCCAGACATCATTGAAGCCAATGAAAGTCCTTCAGGAAGGTTGAGAGTCGCTGTGCAGTTTTCTACGACTTCCACCTGAGAATTGTTTATTACAACCAATTCAACATCAAACATCTCTTTAAGCCATCGTGCCTCACCATATATCACTAAATAAAATCTTTCTGATATTGGATAAACATTGAACATTTTTCCTGCTATACTGCCGCTAAACCCATCTTTGCCTTCGTAACCATCAACATTACTAAGAATTGTACCTCCACTATTTTTATACACAGTGACAGGTAATTGATATATTTCGGCACCGGCAACAAATTCAAGGGTTGTTGAAAATTTATAGACATGTTGATTATCCGGATCATTTACATCAATTCCTGCTTCTAATATCTCTTCATAAGTTAATTCGCTTGATGTTAGTTGTCCTGTAAGAATATTTACTTGATTCAAAGCAACTGTAAAACTTTCGTCCGTTTCTCCGACACTAACATATGCCGTTCGTGATAAATAGCCGTCTTTTATCGTATCAATTGTATAGTAGCCTTTTTCCAGCACCAAGTCTGCTTTACCATCTGCTCGGGAAATAATCTTTATATCAACTTCTCCATTACTTTTTACAACCCTTAATTCAGCGCCGGATACAGGTTGAGCAGTTAATCCCTCCAGAACAGTGATTGTTACCTTACTGTAATTTGTTTCTTCCTTCAAATCTATAACCTTAACAATGACCCTATCGGAACCTTTGTTTCCTGAAGGATCCGTTACAGTAAGTGTCACATCATATTCTCCCGAAGAACCAAAGCGATGGCTAATAATTTGTCCTGAAGCCGTAGCTCCGTCACCAAAGCTCCATTCATAAGAGGAGATTTGATCATTATCCTTTGAATAGGAAGCATCAAATTCGATATCACTGTCAACATCTGCAGTTAAGTTTTCTGCAGCTATAATTGCAACCGGATTTTCTGTATCATTCATAATAGATTCGGCAATCACTGAATTACTCTCAGCTGTTGCTCCAAATCTGTCAGTTACTTTAACTTTATAAGTATATTTCCCTATTGGTACTGAATCGATATAGTTTGTGTTATTTGTTGTATTGATTAATTCATATTCTTCACTTATACTATTGAAACGATATATGGAATAACTATTAACTAAACTTGAATCACCGCTATAGGTCCATCTCAGTTCAACTAAATGGTGTCCGCTTTGAGCTGTTAATACTGGTTGTATCGGAATACTATATTCTATAATTCCGTAGTTCGTAGTGATCTGCGTGGAATGTCCTGCTTCATCTGTTACTGTCATCCTTACTTCATAAATTCCTTGAGCAAGTTCACGGATATCCCAATTATATTCAAATACATATGTTTTTTGGTCAGTTGTCAGTTCTGCAATTTCATTCCATTCTTCACTGCCTGCTGCCCTGTATTCAAGATTTAAGCTAGATAGCTTAAAATTATCTATAGCAGAAACTTTTATTACTGCAGTATGACACAGTGAATCATCTTGAGTTGGTAAATAGCTTATAATTTCAGGAGCTGTCAAATCAACCGTCATCCTGCCTGACAGAGTTGTTGTCGGTTCACTTTCATTGCCCCATTTATCAGCACTGGTAACATAATAGTAGTAATCTGTATTTGCCTCGATTCCGGCAGAAGCATCATCATAGTAACCGATTGTATCTATTTCTTTAGTTTTTTCAAAGCCGCTGTTCTCATTAATCGAACGATAGACATTAAAATGAGAAAAATCACTTTCAACTAATTCTTTTCTCCACATAAGATGAATATATTCTTCACTGGCTTGCACTGAAAATTCTCCTGGTGTAGCTGGAGCTGCGTTATCTATTTCAACAGATAAAACTTGTTCGCTTTCATTCCCATAAGCATCCTTAGCTGCAATTTTTATATACATTGGTGAAGATCCCATTGAGCTGACATTCCAGTCGAAGCTTATTCTAGTACTACTCGTACTCATTGGGGATGACTGATCTAAATCTTCCGCTCCATCATTGGCAAAGCTTCTAACTATTGTATAGTCAATTCCGTTAAGAGAACTATATAATGTGATATTTCCCATTTCAATATCATCTGTGGCATAGACAGAAACATTGATTTTTTTTGCATAGGTCTGGCCTTCCCCGGGGCTTAATACTGTTATCTCCGGTGGAGTATAGTCATGTTTTAGAGAAACAGCATATTTCTTTTGGACAGATACTCCATCCTTATCAATTGCAATATATCGGAAGTCATAATTTTCTTGTGCTAAAGATGAAATATCCCAATTATATGAAAATGTGTTTAATTCAATAATTAAAGGCTTTAAATCTATCCATATCTCAGAAGATTGGAGTTTATATTGGAATTTTACTTCTAATCCGTTTAGATTCCCGCTGTCCTCAACAGTTGATAAAAGATTGATAAAGGATGTTTCTTCAAAAATATATTCTGATAACAAGTCAGTAGTAAGCTCACTATCAAAAACAGGGGAAACAGTATTTACAGTTAATGATTCACTGTAATCTGAATAATTTCCTGCTCTGTCATAGGCTTTGACTTTGTATGTATATGTTTGATTCTCTATTAAGCCTGTATCGCTAAAAGAGGTTGCGGCAACATTGGCAATTTTCACATCATCCCGATAAACGTCATACCCTTCAACATATACATTGTCGGTAGAAGCTGCCCAAGAAACTATTATGCTCTTAGAAGCCCTTCCTGACATTTCAGGTTTGCCTGGAGCAGTAGGAGGTTCTGTGTCACCCAACGTCTCTTCTAAAGTCAAAGACTCATTTCCTGCCAAGTCAACTGCAACAACTTTATAGGTTTCGCCTTCAAATCCCGCCCCTATGGAAATGAAGCTCTTTCCTTTATAGTCATCTTCTTTTGATATTAGCTGGGCATCATCCTTCCATAGTAGATAGTAAGCGATATCAGTATCATCTGTTGTCCAACTTACAGTTATGTTGTCATTGCTGACACCATCTGTCTTAACAGCACTTAAGCTTGTGATAACAGGTGCAATAGTATCTACTACAAGATAGCAGTCATTTATAGTTGATAAGCTGCCATCCGTTGCACTGACTCTATATCTTCCATCTGATAATCCCTCAATATTAATTGAAAAGCGTGAATTACTGTTAACCAATTCTGTAAAATTATATTCTTCTGATGTAGCAGTATTGATACATTTCACTGTTACTGTTGAATCAGCAGTGGCATATCCGGACAACTCATAATTATTTTGATTTGTATATACTGTTTTACTGATATTTTCGAAACTTGGTAAAATAACATTTGCTAAATCACCAAAATAAATAGGTCTTGAATCTTTCTCACTAATTTGGGAGCTATAGCTCTTTATATATAAATCAATCTGATAATAATCTTTCCATGTATCAAGCTGGGTAGAGTTAAATGTTTTTTCAAACAGATATCCTGCCTCAGTTTCTTCTATATAATTCAAAGTAAATATATCTGCATCTCCCCACTCATATTCACTGCCATAAACAAGTTCAGCAAATGCAGTGCACAATCTGTTGTTAGAAACTATTGACACAGTAAAATCAGTACCTAAAGGTATAACAGCTGTATCCGGATTAATTGCAGTACTGATAAGCTTAAGCTCATCATCCGGTACTATACAACACTTCCACGTTAATATCTCGGATTGAATTTCATTGCTGTCACAGAATTGAAAATAAACTGTTTTCTCTCCTTCTCCTGAACTAAGCTGCAGAATTTCATCATAAGTTTCACGAATAGCATGATAATTTATATTAGATAGCTCTTCTTCATTTTCAGAAAATCGTACATAAGCATAACTATCACTCTTTATATTAAATAAAATCCGACTCTTAGGTGTAAAATAAGAAATTTCATAAATTTGCCCATTCTGGCCCTCTTCATCATTGATTTCATAGTTTCCTATGATTCGGATTTCATTTGTTTCATATTCTGATGCAACGTTTAAATTAACTAAGCCTATAAATACTTCATCTTCCCTGACAGCCAAATGATAACTTTGGTTATTCGATAGTGTTTCCATATTGCTGACTTGCAAGGTCCTATCATCTATCTTCTTAATATTTATATTTTCCTGTATGATACCGGAATGTCCATACAATGTTCCCGTATAAATCGTTCCATCGAGATTGGAGCAGTTTTCAATTTCGCTGGTATCTATATTATAATATCCCAAAACAGGTTTAGGCACAGTTACTATAAGATAACTTTCATATCCATAATCATTTGTATAAATAAATTCACCAAAGGATATGTTTTTTGAAAGCTTCAAATCAAATAATATCTCATAATCTTTATAAGTAATATTTCCAATTGTATAATCAAGCTGATCTCCGGTACCGGCATGTACAAAATCAAAATTAATATCCAAATCTTCTAGTGAAATATTCTTTGAATCTCCAATATACATGGTAATAGGAATAAGATTATCTCCTGCATATACATTATTATTAATAAACCAGTCTCTAGTAAAATATTTGTCTTCATTATGGATAAGCGAATCGTAAATCGTTACATTATTTCCTCCATCTACAATTTGAAAATGATACTGATTGTTATCGACGAAATTTGCATTATTAGTTATCTCAAAGGTATAATCATGATACCCACGGCTGTTGATGGTACCTTCTATTTGGTTAGTTTCCGCAACGATTGAATTATTTTGATCTAGCACCTTAAGCCTTGTACTTCCACTGCTGTTCACAAGCTCAGCCTCTATTCTGATTTTTTCAAAATTAAAATAGAAACTATTATTAGAGTAATCCAAATTATTAAACCGATAGCTATTTACTTTCAATAAATCTGTGGCATAGATGATCGA